>NZ_LCWL01000077.1:0-68748 GCF_001441695.1 Alishewanella sp. WH16-1
AAGAGCCGGCGTTTAATCGGCAGTAGCGAGTGATTACTTTACAAGGAAGGTTGTCGAGGCAGAGTACGCTCAAGGAAGCGCTAAAAGCATCCTGGGTGATTAAGTCACAAGGCGACTACTAATGGGCGTTCTACTATTGGTTGTATTTATACTAGCAAAAGCCTTTGTTCTGATCCTGGCCCTGGTTTTAACCTTTTGCTGGTGGCTGATTTTGCTTAGCACCTTGGGATTCTTTGTGGTGGTATTGTTGTTTTTCCCATCCATTATCATGCTGCCAATGTACCTGCTGGCCATCTTAAATCCGGCAGCTAAATAAACTACAAGGATCTTTGATGAATGCGAAAGCCGCTTATCCGTCGATTGACGACTTAGTCGGATTAACACTATTTCAACGCTTTGAAGGCGGGGCAGTGTACACCCAAGAGAACAATGGTAAATACTGCGTAATCATTGATGAAAGTAGCATTGCCAGCCTGCTACCACCTGAAGAGCTGGATGACATAGAGCTTATCAAGGTGCTTGAGTTCAATACGGAGCAAGAACGGTCAGCTTACTTATTGACCAGATTTGATAAGGGCCCATAGCCTAGGTGTTTGTTTGGACCTAATATGAGCACGGGTTTTTTGGGACAAAGTGGATAATAAAGACAGCATATCAGTTAAGGAGTGTGAAATGTGGTTTGAGCAACTAACTGGTTTTACCGAGCAGGGCGCGGCACAAGTACGGCAAATGTTATCGCTTGAAAACGGCGTATTGACCAGCCGTGCCAATGGGAAAACATTTCAGGTAGGGCATTTAGTCACGCCTACTTTGGCGGATTTAAAAGCTGAAGCCGCTGCGATTTTAAAAAGTGCAACTTTCATTGCCAAGCCAGCTAGCGTGCAAGAAGTAATTGCCGATGTGCAAAGCTTGCATATGGAGCCACAAAACGCTGGCGCGTTCTTTCAGGTCGCTTCGCAGTTTAATTTATTAGAAATGGTTAGCCCTACGGTCACACCTGACTCGGGCATTACTGGTTATCAGTTCGACCGTACCCAAGGTCCTGCTTGCGCCATGGCATGTGGTGCCGGGCTAATCTACCGAAATTACTTTGTGCCTGTTGATGGCGAGCCAGGGCAAACTGCCGAGCGGCAACTAAATATGCTGGATCAATTTGAGCAGCTGCTATTAACGCATGTAAACCAGCACACAACAGAGCAGTTTGATAGCCTGTGGCAAATGAAAAACGGCTACGCGCTACCCAGTAGCAAACAGCTAAACGCCATAAATCAAACGCTGGCGCAATTAAATGAAACTGAAATCACTGAGCTGATTAACGCAGTAAAAATTGGTGTGCAATACGATACTGAAGTCACACTCAACAACATTGGCCACGCTGTTACTCAAGCATACTGCTCGGCCATGCCAGTTGCCTACACTGAACATCCGGCAGCGCTTTGGCAGCCCCTAGCCAGTTTAATTTTGCAGGCGGCTTACGAAGCTACGCTGGCCGCTGCCGTTATTAATGCTACTAAAACAGGCAGCAAAAAGGTTTACTTAACGTTGTTGGGCGGAGGGGCTTTTGGAAATTCGATTAGCTGGATTATCGATGCATTAAAGAAAGCGTTAAACGCTTATCGCCAGAGCGGCCTTAGTATCATGATAGTTAGCTATGGCAGAAGTAAGCCAGAGTTAAGTTCGTTGTTAACCGGCTAATTTTCAAGGAGATAACATGCAGGAAAAGCGAAAACTAGATGGGCCTTTAACCTATGCTCATGCTTATCATTGGTTACCCAATGCGCATCAGCTTGAACCAGAGGACGAGCTTTATGTTAAAAATCTGATATGCCTAGAGCATGCTGAGCAGGTATATAAAGTGACTGAAGAGCGGGGTTGGGCAGAATCAATCAAGCAGCTTCGCAAGCAGATTGATAAGCGAAACAAATACTATCTAAGAAAATAACTGTGCAAATGACGAACTTTTTGTGCTAAAAAATGAAACATCGCTAACTGGTTAATTAAAATAAAAAAATAGCTAAGAGCAGGGATATGGAAAAGCTCAAATTAAAAAGGAAAAATAGTGAGTCAACAGTCACAAGCCAGGCTGAGCATTTATCTGGCCAAATAAAATCTGATGACTTTTGCGACATGAAGCTTGACGCTTTACCTGAGCTTTTCGATATCTTGCATCGACATGTTATTCCATTTAAAGCGGCGCGTTACTCGCCGCCGCCTATGGGTTTAGACAGTCGTCTAAGAAGCTACTTAACTAAAGGCTCAGCGCAGCTTTATGACCATCAGGCATCAGCTCTGTACCACCTACTTAAACGCAACAATGTTTTGCTTTCTACAAAAACGGCAAGTGGCAAATCTCTGGTATTTATGTCATTTGCCATTGATAAGCTGCTTAAATCGCCTGATAGCCGGATTATGGTGCTTTATCCAACCAGAGCCTTAATCGAAGATCAGCTGCTTCGTTGGCAACAGCTTAGTGAGACTTTTGGCTTCAAAACTGGCTTTTTACATGGGCAGGTCGAGAGAGAAGATAAGCTGAGGGTTTTAGAAACTTGTCAAATTGTGCTTTGTACACCAGATATTCTTCATTACTGGTTAATGCCAAGCTTGCACCTTAGTGCTGTCGCTAACTGGCTTTCAGCACTGCGTTTTATCATTATCGATGAGGCACATACTTTCTCAGGTGTTTTTGGCACAAATGTGAGTTTCCTATTGCAACGTATAGAGCGTTTCGCTAACAAAGTGCAATATTTTGCTTCAACGGCCACGGTTGCAGGTGCGAATGATTTTCTTAGGCAGCTTACCGGAAAAGACTTTTTAGAGGTGGGGCTGCCTGAGGATGGTTCGCCAACGCATCGCAAAGAAATTGTCTTTGTATCACCTAAGCACGGTAATGCAATAAATGATTTATTAGCTCAGGTCATAGCCAGTAACATTAAGTTTATGTATTTTAAGAATTCTCGTCAGGGAATTGAGTTGTCGCTCGCTGATCTCTTACAGGGTGATTATGGAGCGTCGCTTATGCCACAAATAAGAGATGGCTTTGTTTGTACCTATCGCGGTGGGTACGAATCGAAAGATCGAAAAGCTATCATGAATTCTTTACGTTTGGGGCGCTTAAAAGGCGTACTCTGTACCAGTGCACTTGAGGTCGGGCTAGATATAGGCGATGTTGACCTGGTGATCATTGATGATATCTCTCCAAATATCAACTCTTTCTGGCAGCGTGTAGGGCGAGCGGGGCGAAAAGGTCCGGCGTTAGTGATTCAAATATTAAATAACAACACTTACGTTGAACCAGAGAGCTATTTAAAAAGTCCGCTACTAAAGCCAAGTCTATATAAACAGTTACCATTTTTTAAAGAATGGCATGATCACTGCGCTGTACAGGAGCAAGTTATATTTAAAAAGCGGGCCGCTATGGTTCAAAAACTTCAGTTTAGGCATAGCTTTCGGAATATGGGGGCAACTTTTAAGCTTGGTTTAGAATACAATCAAGGCCTTGATTTAGGTGACGTCGATTATGAACAGTATTTAAACGAAGCGTTTCCTGGAGCCATTTACCGATATTTAGGTCGCCCGCATCGGGTAGGCTGGCGTAACAAAGAATTTATTAAATGCCAGAAAACGCAAGATATATCAGTTTTTTCAGAAGAAATTAAATTCTCTCTACTTAGCCCTGATAATATTGAAGACGGATTTAGCTGTTATTTAACTCAAGCGCAAACAGTAAAGGCGATAATTGGTTTTTCGCAATTTGATAGAGGGTATTACTACAACGCTAAATCTAGTTGGTGTAAAAAGCCTATTTTTAAATTGTACGATTCAGCCGCGCTTGTAGTAAAAGTTGCTGAGATGAATCAGCCCGTATCGTCACAAATTGAAGAGTTAATAAAGGTTTTCGCTACCTTGGCGGGTTTTGATAAAAACGATATTGTTTATCATCTTGATAAAGATAAATCGCTATTAATTATTCAAGCAATCATTCCAGGTACTGGCTTAATCGAGCAGGTCTTATGGCCGGTAAAAGATATCCTTCTTGGATTGTTAGATAAAACCCTTGCTGGCGAGGAAATAGCGGATTTTAAAGATACACGCTTCTATTTAGAATCGCATAAAACGGATCCGGTACTGGATGTTGTAATTAAAAACGCTAAGTTCGGCTTTTTTGTTGATGAAAAAGCCGGAAAGTATTTATTTTTACCTTATAGTGGCGTTAACTCACAGGGCTATTACGAAATTATCACTGGAACTACCACACAACGCTTGGTAAACGCCAAATACTTTCGTCCGGTTTACCAGCAACCCTCGTCAGTTATCGTCGATATCATGTTAAACGGATATGGACATTACGCAGAGCCTGAGTTTGAAGATATCAGCACAGATGAAAAACCTGATGCCAGTATACTTGGCAAGCATGATGGCACCGAGCATTGTCTGGCCGAAGTATGTGCATAAAAACCAGGTTAAGTAGTAATAGTTGGCTGCTTCTGTAAAATAGCAACGTTAGTTACAACGGTACTTATCAAGCAGTTACAACACAAAGGCAGTATGCAATTGGAACAACAACTTACACAACTTGGTTTTAAATTTGGCATCAATGGTGCCCATGCTGCGCGCAGCATGATGCTGCAAGAATTAACTCAATTGCTGCATGGTCGCCCGGCTAATGCCAGTAAAGACGATTACAAACAAGATGTGGTTGGTTTTAACGTACTGCACAAAACCAGTGAAAACGCGCGCAAGCTAACCTTTAGCCATATGGTCGATTTGTACGGCCTATCGCCGGATATCCCGCTATTTCGGGTATTTCGGCAGTGGTGGGAGTTATCGGAAGAAGCCCAGCCTTTATTGGCGCTGCAATTAGCGCTGGCGCGTGATCCGCTGTTGCGTGGCAGTATGGCAGTTATATTACCACTGCAGCCTGGCGAGTTGTTAACGCGCGAGCAGATGGAAGCGCACTTGGCTAAACCGGATCCGCATCGCTTTAGTGCCGCTTCATTAAAGTCGTTTGCGCAAAATATTAATGGCAGCTGGACTCAAGCCGGCTTTTTAACTGGCAGGGCGAAAAAACATCGGGCAGAGCCCGTGGTTACTTACGTTAATGTTGCTTTCGCGCTGTATTTAGCCAGTTGCGAGGGTAGCTCTGGCCAGCGTTTATTTAGCAACCATTGGTGTAAGTTATTAGGTAAAGATACCGTTACCCTATACGACCTGGCACAGCGCGCATCATTGCGTGGGGTCATTAATTTTAAACACGCCAGTGAAGTGGTAGAAGTTACCTTTCCAAACCTGAAATAAAATAAGAAGTAATAAAGGATAGCGCCAATGTCAGATCGTCTGAGTAAATTACTGCAAAGTTACAGCAGCCATATCAGCATCCCTTGGAGCCAGGTGATCTCTGCTGAAGAGCGTGCCATCTTTGTGGTATATAACAAAGAAGACGAGCTTAAACTGCGTGCTCGCTTGCCTGAATTTGAAGAAGTTACCCGCCAAGCAGGGCACCCTTGGATAAATCTGGATGTTACCAATGCCTTTCCCAAGTGGATGGCCAAGCATGACTACCGCGAAGCCTATTTCGAAGATCCAGAATTTCTTGAAGGCAGCTACGGCTACTTTGCCGAAGAACTCGTGCAACAGTTAACTGAACAATACCAACAACAGCAAAATGCCGATACCGTCGTTGCACTAATTGGCTGTGGAGCCTTATTTGGTTTTGCCTCCGTGTCTGGCTTAGTAAAGGCGCTATCTACTCATATTCAGGGCCGCTTAGTGGTGTTTTTCCCCGGCGAATATTACGACAACACCTACCGATTACTTGATGCAAAAGATGGCTGGGGTTACCAGGCCACGGCAATTACTGCGCTTTAATAAAGGACTATAACCATGCTTAACCGTGATATTTATTTAAATGATCCGCTGCAAAGTAAGCTCGCCAACAACGGTGTAGCTGAAGTAAAAGACGATATTACCCAGGCCTCACTCGATACCCTGCATTACGAGTTAAAAACCTTCGTCTGCGACGGTGCTTATCACAGAGGTTTAAAGCAAATTCTCAGTAACTTTGTGTCGAATGTACAAAGCAAGCAAGAACAGCCGGGTGTTTGGATCAGCGGTTTCTTTGGCTCGGGTAAATCGCACTTAGCCAAAATGCTGCGCGCACTGTGGACGAATCAAAAATTTCCTGATGGCAGTAATGCTCGTGGCATTGCTGACTTACCGGAAGATATTGCCGGTTTATTAGCCAAATTAACCGAGTTAGGGCAAAACCACAGTGGCTTGCACGCCGCCTCTGGTACGCTGGGCGCCGCAGCAAAAGATCAGGTACGTTTGGCACTGCTGGGAATTATTTTTAAATCGGTCGGCTTACCAGAAAAGTACCACTTAGCGCGGTTTGTAATGTGGTTAAAAGCTCAGGGTGTTCTGGAGCAGGTGCAGCAGTATATTCGTGAAAATGTTAAAGCATCAACCAATCCGGATGTATGGGCAAAAGAGTTACATGACTTGCATGTTTCACCGTTTTTAGCCAAAGCGCTGTTACAAGCCATTCCAGGTTTTGCAGGGGATGAAAAAGAAGTACGCGAAATGCTGCGCGCCCAGTACAAAATTGTTACCGACGTTTCAAACGATGAAATGGTTGATGCTATTGTCGATGCACTTGCAGTTGATGGTGCTATGCCACTTACTCTGATTGTGCTGGACGAAGTACAGCAATACATCGGTAACGACGTACAACGCGCGCACGATGTGCAAGAAGCGATTGAAACCTGCTGTAAAGCCAGCCAGTTTAAATCGCGGGTATTGTTTGTCGGTACTGGACAAAGTGCCTTGTCAGGTATGCCGAACCTAATGCGTTTAATGGGCCGTTTTCAGGTGCCGGTGCAGCTAGAAGACACCGACGTCGATTCGGTGATCCGTAAAGTTATTCTGCAAAAGAAAGAAAGCGCCCGGCCGCAAATACAGAAGGTGGTACAAGACAACCTGGGTGAAATTTCCCGTCATTTACGTGGCAGCACTATCGAACACAACAAAGACGACGAAAACTGGATGGTCGCCGATTATCCATTACTACCAGTGCGGCGGCGTTTTTGGGAGCGGGTATTACCGGCGCTAGATAAAACCGGCACCGGCTCGCAGTTACGTAGCCAGTTACGCTTAGTACACGAAGCTACTCGTGAAACAGCTGAGAAGCCATTAGGCGCTATTGTGCCGGCCGACTTTATTTACGAGCAAATCGCCACAACCCTGCTGCAAACCGGTGTGATCAGTAAAGAAATTTACGAAGACATTAGCCGCTTAAAAGGCGGTAATAGTGAGCAAGTGCTGCAAGGCCGTATTTTGTCGCTAATTTTACTGATCAGCAAATTGCCATCTGATATCGACTACGGCATTGCCACCACCGCCGATACCCTTACCGATTTGCTGCTTACCGACTTACAAAACGGTAAACATGAACTGCGTGCTTTGGTGCCTAAAATGCTAAGCCAATTAGAGGCTGATGGCCTGGTCATGAGCATGCAAACCAGCAGTGGCGAAGAGTACCGCCTACAAACTGTTGAGAGCCAGCAATGGTACGATATGTTCCGTCAGCAAGAGGCAGAACTGCGCAGCAACCCGATTAAGTTAGAAAACTTTCGTGGTAGTGAAATTCAAGGCTTTATTAAAAAGCAGGCTGCTATGGTGCGCTTAACACAGGGTACTGTAGCTGAAGCACGCCAACTGTATTTAGAGTTTGGTAGTGAGTTACCCGCCGACGCTGATAAAAAAATCTATGCTTGGGTGCCCGATGTTACCGAAAAAGCCTTTGCCGATCTGGCCCGTGGTGCCAGCCCAGAGCAGGCAACCATTTATGTGTTTGTGCCCACCTCGCACCGCTCCACACTTACCGACGCCATTGTTACCGCTAAAGCGGCTGAAACTACGCTAGATGTGCGGGGCGTAGCCAATACCGACGCGGGTAAAGAAGCTCGTGCCGCCATGGAGTACCGCTTACGTGAAGCCGAGCGTACCAAAAAAACCATCTTAAGCGAGCTATTTAGCCAAATTCAGGTCAAGCTTGCCGGTGGTGCCGATGTCGCAGGCGACAGCCTTACTGAACAGCTGCAAAAAGCAGCCGAAACAGCCTGCTTGCGTTTGTACCGCGAATTTAACCAGGCCGACCATAAAGGCTGGGCCACCGTGTATAACCGGGCCAGCAAAGAAGGCGGCGAAAACGCCTTAGAAGCGGTAGGCCATCATGATGAAGCCGATAAACAACCCGTATGTGCCCTGATTAAACGCTACATTGGTTTAGTAAGAACCGGTGCCGAAATACGTGACCACTTTAGCCAAGCGCCTTTCGGTTGGCCGCGTGATGCTATCGATGGTGCGCTATACGCCATGCTCGCAGCCGGCGTATTAAAAGCCAGTGATGCACAAGAGCGCGCGGTGGATGCGAAAAACTTAGATCGTAATAAGCTAACCCAGCATAAATTTCGCCCAGAAAATATCACTGTAACCAATGTTGAGCTAATTAAAGTACGTAGCTTAATTAACAGCATTTCCGATCTTAACTGCACAGCAAAAGAAGAAGTGAGCAAGTTGCCGCTGGCGTTACAGCAGCTAAAGCAGCTTTCACGTACAGCTGGCGGTGATGCACCTTTACCACCGCCACCACAACTGGCGGTATTACATGAACTGGAAATACTCTCTGGCAATGCCCAGCTAAAAGCCGCTTATGAAAAGCGTGATGCGATAGAAGCCGCTGCTGAAGCTTGGCGCAACCAGTCACTGTTAGTAAAAGAGCGCCGTGCCCGTTGGGACGACTTGCAACAAGCCATGCACTATTGCAAAGATCTGGCAGTGTACGACAGCCTGCACACCGAGCAGCAAGCCATACTGCATAACCGCAGCTTGCTGGCGCAGCCCGATCCGGTCGAGCCATTGCTGAAAAAAGCCATAATGGCGCTACGTGATTTAATTACCGCCCACATAGACCGTTACGAGGCCGAATACCACAACTGTATGCGAGAGCTAGAACAAGATCCTGACTGGCAGCGTTTAAGCGTTGAGCGTCAGCAAGCGCTATTGCTGCAAGCCAATCTCGCCGGTATGCCTAAAGTAGATTTATCCGGCCAACCCGCGGTATTAGACGCTATTAGCGAAACGCCCATTCAAACCTGGAACGACCGCATCGCCGCACTGCCTGGCCGTTTTGAAAATGTGCGTAAAAAAGCGGTAAGCGAAATGCAGCCTAAGGTACAGCATTTATCGATTAAAAAGCCGGTGCTTAAAAACGAAGCCGAGCTAATGGCCTGGCTGCAAGAAATAGAGCAACAAATTAAAGCCGAACTAGCCAAAGGGCCGGTTGCCCCTAACTAACAACACGGCACGCAGCCCTGCGCTAAAGCAGGGCTGCGTTACACCCTATTCGTATCGTGCCGCCATAAACCGTAGCACCAGGAGAATAAAGATGCGCGCCGCCTTAGATAAAAGCCTACGCAGCCAATTAGAAAAAACTGTACAAAAAGCCCGTGAAATCGTTGAAACCGCAGTAAGCGAAGTGCTTGAGCGTTTAGGTATTGCCGATAGCACTGCCCCAAGCTATTTAACTGATGACGAGCGTAAATTACGCAACCGCCTGCGTGCCCATGGCCGCCAGCTAGGTGATGTACTGCAAGACGGCAGCCAAACAACAGAGCTGCTGTTAAACGAAATGGCCTACGAGCACTGGCACCGTATGCTATTTGCCCGCTTTTTAGAGCAAAACCACCTGTTAATGTACGATCCACAAACTCCGGTAACCATTGACGAGTGTAACGAACTGGCCGCAGATGAAGGCTTTAGCGATGGCTGGCAGCTTGCAGCAAAACTTGCAGAAAAAATGCTGCCGCAAATCTTTAAAACCGGCTCACCGGTATTTGATGTCAAACTACCCATTAACCATATTCGCGCCTTAGAGCAGCTAATTAGCAGCTTACACCCCGATACTTTTCAGGCATCCGACTCCTTAGGCTGGTGTTATCAGTTTTGGCAGACTAAAAAGAAAAAAGAGATTAATGATTCTGGCGTGAAAATTGGCGTCCAAGAGCTCAGCCCGGTAACGCAACTCTTTACCGAACCTTATATGGTTAGCTTTCTGCTCGATAACGCCCTAGGTGCCTGGTGGGCTAAGCGGCGGTTAAGCCAAGACGATTTAAAAGCAGCAAACTCTGAACAAGAGCTGCGGAGGCTGGCTGCAATACCAGGTTTACCCCTTGATTACCTTCGTTTTGTTAAAGATGAGGTGTCAGGCGGTTGGAGAGCTGCCGCTGGTGATTTTGATACATGGCCAGAAGACTTAAAAGAATTTAAATCATTAGATCCCTGCTGTGGATCTGGTCATTTTTTAGTAGCTGTATTTTTAATGTTAGTGCCTATGCGCATGTATCTCGAAGGACTAAGTGCTAAAGAGGCTATTGATAAAGTCTTTGCTGACAATATTCATGGATTGGAGCTAGACCAACGATGTGTTGAGCTCGCTGCCTTTTCATTAGCTCTTGAAGCTTGGCGTTACCCTTGTGCTGGAGGATATCGTCAGTTACCAGAGCTACAACTTGCTTGTTCTGGACTTTCGCTGGAAGAGTTCCAAAAAGAGTGGAAGGATTTAGCTAGAGATAATATAGAATTGGATTTTTCGATTAATTGGATGCAAGAGACATTCAAATATGCACCTGTTCTAGGTAGTTTGATAGATGCTTCTGCTAATCTTATTGAAGATAAAAAGCCATGGACCATATTACAACAATCAGTGAACTATAAGCATTTTTCTGAGGACTCAAAAGCTTTTGCGCAAGGGCTGTCAATGACAGCAAAAGTCTTGAATAAATTCTTTCATTTTATTGCAACAAATCCTCCGTACTTAGGGCGTGGCAAACAATCAAACAACTTACAGTCTTTTTGTGAAAAAAAATATCCTAATAGTAAAGCTGACTTAGCTTTTGTTTTTGTCGAAAGGATGAAAAAGCTTTTGACTAAACAAGGAGTCTTGTCTGTAGTCATACCTCAATCTTGGTTACATCAACCATCTTATAAGTTTTTAAGGAAAAAAATTATCCTTGAAATGGATTTGGGACTATTTTGTCAATTGGGAGCAAACGCATTTGAATCAATATCAGGTGAAGTTGTAAATGTCGGCTTGTTTAATTTTCGAAACAGTATTTCAGTTAACAATACATTTAATTGCCTCGATTTGAGTTCGAAAAAGTCAGCACAGGAAAAAAATCATTTTCTAAAATCCTTTCTGATCAGTACTTTTCCTCAATCAAAATTCGAAAATACACCAGACAACCTAATAGTACTTAGCGATCAAGAGCATGAAAATTATTTAAGTGATTTTGCGGACTCACTAGCCGGGATAAACTGTGGAGATTCATTAAGGTTTCAGAGATTTTATTGGGAAGTTGATCACAAGCTTGAAAAATGGAGTTTTCAACAAGCGGCTTCAAATGAGACAACTGATTACAGCGGCTCATATACTGTATTCCCATGGGGGGATAGTGATTATGAATACTTCATAGAGTCTTTAAATGGAAGGTTAGGCGGAAGCTGGAAACGTGGAGAGGCTGTTTGGGGGAAAAAAGGAATTGCTGTAAACAGAATGGGGGAACTATACTCTTGTATCTACAAAGGACATATATTTGATCAGAATATCGCAGTTATATATCCAAAAAATGAAGAAAATTTCCAAATCCTTTTTACATATATTCAATCCCCAAAATTTCGAGAAGACGTACGTAAGATAAATACTAATTTAGCCGTTTCGAACGCAGTTCTGTCGCAGGTTAACTTTGATATAGAGTTTTGGAAAACGAAATCACAAGAAGTATATCCAAATGGTCTCTCACGACCATACACAAATGACCCAATTCAATGGTTCTATCACGGCCACCCATGTGGCTCAGTAATCTGGGACGAAACCACCAAATGGACTGCTATTGCCCCTCGTCGTATCGATGACACCGTGCTACAAGTCGCGATTGCACGCTTACTAGGCTACCAATGGCCTGCCGAGCTTGACCCAGAAATGGAGCTGGCTGATGAAATGAGTTATTGGCTTAAGCAAAATAGCGTATTTGACAGCCTGAACGATGACGATGGCATCGTTTGTATCCCTTCTGTTCGCGGTGAAAAGGCGGCGGCTGACAGGGTAGAAGCCATCCTAGAAAAAGCCTATGCCGAAGACTGGTCAGCTAATACCTTACAAAAACTGTTAGCGGCTGTGGGCAGTACTAGCTTAGTGCAGTACCTGCGCGATAAGTTTTTTGAACAACACTGCAAAATCTTCCAAAATCGGCCTTTTATTTGGCAAATTTGGGATGGTTTAAAAGACGGCTTCTCGGTGCTGGTAAATTACCATAAGCTCGATTACAAAGGCTTAGAGCGGCTAATTTACACCTATCTGGGTGATTGGATCCGCACTCAAGAGCATGGGGTAAAAGAAGGCCTGGACGGTGCTGATATTCGCCTGACAGCAGCGAAAAACCTAGAGCAGCGTTTAAAAGCCATCTTAGAAGGTGAGAAAGGCTTGGATATCTTTGTGCGCTGGAAACCGCTGCACGAGCAACCCATTGGCTGGAACCCAGATTTAAACGACGGCGTACGCCTTAATATTCGCCCCTTTATAAAAGTCGCCGATGTCGGCAAAAAAGGCGCCGGCGTGCTGCGCATCGCACCGAAAATAGACTGGAAGAAAGACCGCGGCACCGACGTACCCAGCGCACCTTGGTATCACCTGGGCCTAGAGTACGGCGGTAAAGAGGGCGATCGTATTAATGATCATTATTTAAGCCTGGCCGAAAAGCAGGCAGCGCGTGCTGAGCAAGGAAAAGCTTAATGTACGTTAAACACCTAAGCCTGAAAAATATGCGGGGGTTAGAGGAAGTTGATTTAACCTTTAAACCTGGCGTAAACCTGCTGGTAGGGCCTAATAGCGTGGGTAAATCGACGGTGCTAGAAGCGCTTAGGGTTATGCTATCGGCGCTTACCGCTCGGTTAGAGGGAGACTATCGCACTGCCGACAAATTTAAAGACCGTGATATTAGAATAGATGCTGGCCACCTAAGCTCAGAGTTGCTTTTGAACTTTCAAGGGCAGGATGTTCGCTGGGATGTGCAACGCTATCTAGCTTCAAATAAAGCTGAAGATACGCAAACATCTGATTACGGTGCGTTAAATCAGGCTATCAAGCCACTTGAAATTGCGCTTTTCAAACAAGATGTTACCAAAAATTACTCTATATCGTTACCCATTACACTTTACTACAACGTACATCGAGCAGTTAAACATGCCGACTTGGCGCCGGATTTTTCTACACGCAAAGTACGGTTATCGCCTATAAGTGCTCTCGAAAATGCGTTAGCTCCAACGGGTACCGATTTTGAGCAAATTCAAAAATGGTTTGCCTATCGCAGTACCTGGTTGAAAAAGAGTAAAAACAATACAAGCGATGTCTCAGCTGATAAGCATTTGTCTGCAGTTATTGCAGCAATTGAGAGCTTTCTACCTGTTTTGAATGGGGTGTGGTACGACGAAAAGACCAGAAAGCTTCATACCCGCAAAAGCGGACACGATTTTGAGTTAAGTGAGTTGTCCGACGGTGAGCAAAGTTTGCTGGCGCTGGTTGCCGACATTTCGCGGCGGCTTGCTATCGCTAACCCAGCTTTAGATAACCCATTAGCAGGTTATGCAGTAGTGCTGGTGGATGAAATTGACCTGCACTTACACCCAGCTTGGCAACGTCAGATTGTTGGCCTATTTGAGAAAACCTTCCCCAATACCCAGTTTATTTTTACTACTCATAGCCCGCAGATCTTAAGCCACGTTAAACCGGATGCGATTTGGCTATTTCAGCGTAATGATAAAGGTGAGGTTGAGCCGTATCAGCCAGATACCTCATTCGGTATGGATTCAAGCAGTATTCTAAAACTGTTATTTGAGGTGCCTGAGCGCGAGGCAAGCACTGACGCGCAACTGCAGAAGCTGGTGAAATTGGTTGACAGTGATGAACTGGAACAAGCCAAAAAATTAATAACAGTGCTAAAGCAAACCTGTGGTGAAATTGACCTAATTCAACGGATGAGCGCTGTAATTTGGCGCAAGGAAGTATTGGCAGGGAAAGATGCTACAGATTCATAAACAAGCTGAGCCACAAGAGGTTATTAATTTTAAAGCTTTACCTCAAGACAATTGGCAGCCGTCATACAAGGGTTTAACTGCAGAGGCAAAAACGACTTTGCGTAAAGCCTTGGTCACCGAGCAAGGAGGAGTCTGTTGTTATTGCAATAGGCACATTGGTGGCCCTGCAAATGCAATTGAAGACGGTGAATTTCATATCGAGCACTTTCGACCACAACATGCTTTTACACACCTTGAGCTTGATTACCAAAACCTGCATGCCAGTTGTTTTAAAAATGATTCAGTTAAAGGGCGCCGGCATTGCGGACCCGCAAAAGATAAATGGTTTGATACAGCCCTTACTTTATCTCCATTGAACAACAACTCAGGCATTATTCGATATGGTCAGAACGGTACTATTTTTAGTAATAGCTCGCCAGCTGCAGCAGAAACCATAAAGCAGTTGGCATTAGACCACCCCATGTTAATTGCCGAGCGAGAGGCGGAAATTGCCGGTAAGCTTGATGCTGACTTTATTCGAAATGCAACAAATGATGATTTAGTTAAACTTTACCGCGCACATCAGCAGATGCAAAATGGGCGCTTTCAACCTTTTACCTTGGCAGTCATGCAATGTATTGCTGCGCTTTTGCCAGATCCGCTAAAAGCAACTTTATAAGGACGCTAAATGAGTAAGAAAATTACCGGCGCAGAGTACCCATTGGGCAAAATTTTTAGCTCAGATTTTGATTATGAGATACCGCCTTATCAGCGCCCATATGCTTGGACAACGGAGCAAGCCGGTGAGTTGTTTGACGATCTGTATGATTTTTATCGTCATGAAAAAGAAGACAGTTATTTTCTTGGCAGCATAGTGTTAATTAAGTCAGAAAACGCACCGCACTCACAGGTAATTGATGGCCAGCAACGGCTTACAACGCTTACCATTATGATTGCTGCTCTGACATCCTTATTAAGCGGTGAGGATAGGGAAGAGTGTTTTGCTTATATTCAGGAGCCTGGCAAAAGGCTGCAGGGGATATCTGCCAAACCACGTTTAGCTCTGCGTCTGCGCGACCGCGATTTTTTTGCAAATACTGTACAAAAGCTGGACTTTGCAGGCTTAGCACAACTTGATAAAGCTCAGCTCGAAAACGAGTCACAACAAAATATTAAAGCTAATGCCAGTTTCTTGTTAAGTAAGCTGCAGGTTAAGTTTGCAACAGAAGACATGTTGATTGATTTTGGCAAGTTCTTAATGACTAGATGTTTTTTGGTTGTGGTGTCTACACCCAGCCAGCAATCAGCATTTCGGGTGTTTTCAGTGCTGAATAACCGCGGCTTAGACCTCCTCCCAAGCGACATTATTAAAGCAGAGGCAATAGGCAAAATTGCAGAAGCAAAGCGGGCAAGTTTTAACGATCGTTGGGAGGAAATTGAAGTAGACGTTGGCCGTGATGGCTTAAACGATTTGCTTGGTTTTATCCGTATGATTTACGCCAAGTCAAAAGCGAAGCGAGCGTTACTGGAAGAGTTCAGAGAGTACGTGTTAGCCAAAGTGAGTTCTGCCGAAGAGCTAATTGATAAAGTAATTGAACCCTATGCAAATGCCTACATCGACGCCAAGTTTGCTAATTACGAGTCGTCTGAAAATGCGGGTGATATTAATCAGCTTTTTAGCTGGCTAAACCGTATTGATAACTCTGACTGGATCCCAGTTGCCATAAGTTATCTGGCGAAGCATGGTAAAAACTCAGCAGCTGTATTGCAGTTTGTGACTAAACTAGAACGGTTAGCCGCGCAGATGCATATTTGCGCAGCCAATATAAACCAGCGTATTGATCGTTACGCCAAAATACTGGCAGAAATTGAAGCAACGCAAAGTACAAGCCTCACATCGCTAGAGCTAACAACTTCTGAAAAAGATGCATTTGTTACTGCCCTGAATGGGGATGTTTATACGCTGACGGCAAGGCGCAGAAATTACCTAATTCTGCGACTTGATTCTTTTGTTACCGATGGGGTGGCCTCATACAACCACAACATTTTAACCATTGAGCATGTGCTACCGCAGACGGTTACCCCTGGCACAGAATGGGAATCTTGGTTTCCAGATGTATTTAAACAAATTGAATGGGTGCATAAGTTAGCTAATTTAGTGCCACTGACCCAAAGTCGAAATTCATATGCGTCAAACTATGATTTTGAGCGAAAAAAATCGGCGTATTTTACTGGACGCTCAGGGGTAACCTCTTTTGCTTTAACCTCACAGGTACTGCAAGAGAAAGAGTGGACTCAAGAGGTGCTAGCATCACGTCAACAGCGCCTTGTTGGCGTTTGTAAACAGAATTGGGATTTATAAGACCTATGCAGGTTATTGAGTACCTGGTTAAGCAACTGCGCGACAGCGCGGCTTTCAACCAAGCAAGCCAAGTGGCGCCAGCAGCCATTTTATGGACTGACGAAGCCAAACAGTGGCAGTCGGCCATGCCGGTGATTAAACAGTTTTTACCTGAGTTGGTAGAGCTTGGCAGCTATGATCTGGCAACGCGCACAGGGCCTGCGATTTGGCTTAAGTGTGCCATTGCTGGCGTGTTAGATGAGCTGACGATGCCGCAAGGCTTAACTCCGATTGTATATTTGCCGGGTGTTTGCCGCAAAGACCTGCGGGCAATAGAGCATTGCCCGGATTTTTTAAAGCCTTTAGCAGAGCTGCAGTACCGCGGCACCTGGTGGGCGTATAACACTGCCGGCCGGGATTGGACAGTAGCATCGTTTTTAACCAATCAGCGCGTGGGGTTAAACCTGGACCTGGCGAAAGACAATGCAACCCAAGACGCGATGCTAAGTGTATTACCTGAATTATTAGAAGCCCAGGTAGCGGCACTGAGTAACAGACGGTTAGAGGCTGCTGATTTTCAAAGCCTGGTAATGGCCGATCCGGTAAAAGATATTTTGGCCTGGTTAAATGAACCTGCGGAAAAGCAGCGGCTATTTAGCGCTAACCAGTGGCAGATTTTTAGTGATCTCTGCCAACAGCAATATGGTTTCTTACCAGAGCAAGGCAATATTAACACAGTACTGCAAAAGCTTTGTAATGCAGATGGGTCTTGGCAGGCAGTATGGCAACGCTTTTGTGATACTGCCCATAACCTGCCGAAATTAGTTGAGCAGTTAGAAACTATTGCACCACAGGATTTAGCAGCACCGGTGGAGCGCTATTTGGCGGTTAACTTGGCAGAAGAACAAGAGTTGGCTAAACAGCTTGCCGTCTTCTCTAACCTGGATGCAAACGCTGCCAGAACTAAAATTTTTCAGCTACAGCAAGCGCATGCTAGCCGTTTAGACTGGGTGTGGGCCAAATTAGGCTTTGCCCGTTGGGCGCAAACGTTAAGCGAGTTAGCCAAAGTGGCTGAGCTGACAGATATTGCTTTTAGTGGCTTTAGTCCTCAGGCGATGGCAGAGCATTACCAAACCACCTATTGGCAGGCCGATGCTGCTGCGTTAGCTGCGATGGCGTTGGCAGATACGCCTACTGCGCAAGATACGGTGGCTCAGGTATTAGATGTTATTTACACGCCCTGGTTAGAACAAGTAACTAATAATTTCCAACAGTTAGTGGCTAGCCAAGGCTATCCCGGCGATGACGGCATCCAAGAAGCAAAAGCAACTTACCAGGTGAAAAGCCAAGTGGTATTTTTTGTCGACGGCCTGCGGTTTGATACTGGTCAGCGTTTATTGTCATTGTTGGCCGCCAAAGGCCTGAATGGCCGTTTAAAACCCAGTTGGGCAGCGCTGCCGTCCCTTACTGCTACTGCCAAAGCGGCAGTAACGCCAATATCTGAGCTATTAACCGGCAGACAAGATAATGCCGATTTTATTCCAGCATTGGCCGAGCAGGATGTCGACTTTAGCTCGTACCAGTTTAAAAAAGTGCTTAAAGAGCATGGCTGGCAGTATCTGGAGGGTTTAGATACTGGCGAAACAACCGGCTTAGCCTGGCTACAAGTGGGTGACCTGGATAATTTGGGGCATGAAATGCAGCGTAAACTGCCGCTGTATATTGAGCCGGTGCTGCAAGAGATCGTTGCCAGGGTACAAGGCTTACTGGATGCTGGCTGGCAGCATGTTCGTATTGTTACCGACCATGGCTGGTTATGGGCACCAAGCAAATTACCGACAGAAAATATTCCTGAGCATATGGTGAAAAAGCGCCTGGCGCGCTGCGCCATTTTAAAAGATAACGTAGATGTGGGTTACCTAAAATGCCAGTGGTACTGGAATAAAAACGTGACCTTAGCCATGGCGCGAGGCATTCAGCTATTTCGCGGTGGTGATCACTACAACCACGGCGGCTTAAGCTTGCAAGAGTGTTTGACGCCAGTGCTAGAGATATCAAAATAATAAAAGGATATACCAGGGATGGCTTCAGAATCGGAATTAAAAAATAGTGTTTTCTGGGATGCTGTTCGTTTGGGTGATGTCGCTACTTTCAAACAGCAGCTAGCCGAATTACCAGACTTGGTAAATGCGGTTCACCCTGAAGAAAAACTATCAGCTTTTGAAATGGCACTTGCTTCAGGTTTTGTGGCTTTCGCTGAAACGTTATTGGAATACGGTGAATTTAATTTAAATCATGAGATGCACAACCCGCTTCGAGTTGCAGTTGAACTAGGTTTTATTGAATTGGCTGAGCGCTTGCTGCATAAGGGAGCTTTGCCAAATTATCGCCCAAGAGGCATGAACAGTGCATTGTTACTTTGCCTAGAAAAGGAATATTACGACCTTGCTGAATTGATGATCGCCAAAGGGGCCGAAGTAAATATTCGAAATGACAAGGGGTGGACGCCATTAATTTGGGCTGCTGTAAACGGCAGAAATAACGCTGTCGAATTTCTATTACGCCATAATGCTCTTATCCACATTTGTAATAATGATGGCTGGAACGCAGTCACAGGTGCTTTTTTTAAACGACAGACAAAAACTGTTGAGTTATTAAAGGAGCATGGCGCGGTTTTCTCAGAACGATTTAAACAGCTGGTTTTGCTAAGTAGCCTGGAAGCCGGTGATATTGATCTTTTTATCAACATGGTTGAGGAAGGTTGCCAAGTCGATATTGAAGATAGTAAAGGCGAGTCTTTATTGGCCAAGGCTGTAATTAAAGGTGATGAGCGCTTAATTAAGTTACTCATAACCAAGTGTTCAAATCTAAATGTACAAGATAGAGAAGGGAATTCAGTTTTAAGCCTTTTGGCTAAAAATGGCCAGTTAGAACTTGTCTCTAATATAATTGAAAAGGGTGCCGGGGTTAATTTTAAATCGAAAAACGGCACTACGTCTTTACTTTCAGCTATCCGATGTAACCAGTTAGCAGTTGCAGAATTATTACTTCAGAAAGGGGCTAATGTTAATGCTTGTGATGATGATGGTAATACTGCACTGATGTATGCAGCTTATTTGGGCAGTAAGGAGGCGGTTGAACTGCTATTGGAGCATCATGCCAATCCCCACTTGACCAACGAAAAGGGACTAACAGCTAAAAAGATTACCTTACAAAGAGCACCAGTGTTTGTAAAAGAAAACTTATTAAGAGATTCTGCTTTCAGAGATATTGCAGAGCTATTAACGCTACCAGGTCATTTTGTTGATGATAGAGCAAAGTAGTGTTTTTGATGCTGTAAGGCGAGGGTATTCTGAACTTAGTTTTGCGTCAGAAGAGCAGATTCTTAATCATTTTGCGGCAGTTGAAACTGAATCAATGGTTGGGCATGCTTCAAACATCAAGGGTATTTTATTTGAGCAGCAGGTAAGTGACTATTTAAATGATGCGGGTCTTAAATCAGCACTTTTCGAAGCCACTAATCATCCTGATGCTGATATTTTGATTGAAGTCGATGGTTACTTGCCCTTGGAGCTTCAGTTAAAAGCAACCGATAGCGTTTCATATATTAATCAGACATTGGCAGATAATCCGGATATAGCAATTATTACTACCAGTGAATTAGCTGACAGAGTTGATAGTGAGATGGTGTTAGATTCTGGAATTGCAAATGCCGAATTGGATGAGATCGTATATGAATCACTTTTCACACAAGAGCTTGCTAACTTGGCAAACCCTGGCAGCATTGAAGATCCGATTTCTGGTATTGCAAACTTTGGCGCAGACTTTCATAACCTATCAGACAATAGTTTTCTGGAAGAGGGGCTTGCTGAGGCGGTCACTGAAATGGCGTTACCCATTTCCCCTCTTGGTGTTGTGTTAGGTTTCTTTGGTATACCTTTTACTTGAAATTTAGAACTCGCTGCAACTTATTCGAGTCTGAAAGACAATAGTATCTGAGATTGTTTTATCTGAATACTGAACTTGACACTATTCTGGAATATACCGACTGCTTCTTGTTTGTTCCAGCTTCAATGCTTGGCCCAGTGGTGAACAAAACGGCAAGTGAGGCGGAATTTTTCATGCCAACTTTTCCTGCAAATTCAGTGATATCATCTTGGTCTAACTTTCGCTTGTAGGCTTCTCGATTTGCCGAGAGATTTTGATCACTTACGACATAAGCTACAACTTGAAAGCCTTTTACTACGTTTAAAGACGTTGCGGATAGTTCATTGTCGGCCGTGATTTGATTTATAAACTGATAAATATCCTGATTTAAGCCTGTTGTTTGATCACCATAATTATCGCCGTCTACAAAGGTAACTCTAAGCCAGTCAGGCTTATCAGCTATCTCTATTTCATTACGGACAGCCAGGCCGGGCTTTTGATGATAGTAGTTTTGAATAGCTTGCACTGCATTAATAACGCGTGGATCGCTATGTTCTAATTCATTTGCAGCTATACGTAAATCTAGTAACCAATACTGCGTAAAATTTAGGTTTTCGGTTTTTGTTGCTAGTGGCTGAGATTGAAGTTGCTTGTTACTACTAAGACTGAGGCCTCGATCGAAGCCTTTGATTTGGTATTTTTCGCAAACGTGCTCAAAAAGTTTGGCTATGCCCGTGAAATTGTTGGTGCAGTCTTCTTGTTCTAGATAATTTAATAACTCGGTATAGGCTGAAATTGCATCGAGGTTGGTAAAATGCTTTGCTATTGTGTTGTGATGATAGCCACTGGCTCGGCCGATATTTGCTTGCACCACAGCAGCGATATTTGAGATGGTGCTATCCCAGCTGGCAATAAGCCCATTTTTCATCTCAATACCAAAGTTAATGCCTGCACGGAAACTGGCGACCGTGATAGCGATAATTTTTTCATCGAACAAGGCGGCATTTTGATATTGGCGTTTGAACTCTGCCAGGGTAACTAACTCACTATCGTCAACATTGTTCAGTTTGCTGCCAACAATAAAAATGTGTTCCTCGCCAAAGCCTTGTGCCAGCAGGGCTTGTTTAGCTACCTGCGCAGCATTGCTGGCAACGCGGATCAGCGCCCAACCTGGCCCGGGGTGTTGCTGAACATGACTAATAAACAGCCGACGTGGAATAGATTCTTGGGTAAAATCGCGCTGCTCTTCTAGAAGCTGCACAATTTGCTGTTGGCGATGCATTTGCCTTACGCCATGGTAATCCGCTGGCGTTTTATGAAATACCAGGCTGGTATGAAAGCCATGCCTGAGAATCGAATCGCCACCCGCAGCAAACATAGCGCTAAAGGGAGTGGCCGAAATTAGCACTATGCGAGTTTGACTATCTGCTGAGTCCAGGTAGTCAAATAGCTGAGCATAACGGACCGCATCACTGGCTGAGCCATAATGGCATTCATCAATAATGATGAGCTTGGGCGATTGCTGTTTGAAATGTATAGCGAGCGCTGTTTTAAAGTGCACCAGGTTACTGACTACGACATTTGGGCAAGGAGCTAAGTCTTCTGCTGCTTGTTCTTGCAATGCGACATCGGCCAATGTCACCAGAAACAAAGTATCTTTCAGCTTGCCGCGTTCGCATATCTCGCTATCTGTAAGGGTATTTCTTTGCATGCAAGCTAAAGCCAGCGCGATACCCGATTTACCTGACTGCATTTCTGCCGCAACAATAACTGCCTTGCTCCCGCTAGCAAATTGAATATGTACTTTGCTTGCGGCCTGGCGCTGGTGTTCGAAGGTATAAGTATCTAAAACCTGCTGTAAACGGAGGCGATGACGATTGGCCTGGTTGTTCATTTATTTCGTTCTTTCTCAGAAAACTGCGATTCATCATGAATCAACGTTATTAAATCTGGACCTTCGTTGCTTTCAATTTTAATACGCGTTTTATCGGCGTCATACTCGCCTCGTTTAAAGAGTAAAAACATGGTGTCGTCATGCGGAATACCAAAGTGATCACACATCTGGTGCACATCACTCTCAGACATGATTTTTTTTGCTACTTCCCGGCGCGATATGTTGAAGATGCTAAAGACTATTGCCGTAACATACTTATTTTCCGTATATTCGCCGGCACCAGGTAGCACGATTTGATTAAATTCTATGGGAAGCTTGTCATCTAAGTGCTGCGCGAACTTAATAGCGCGCTCTTTCATTGTGCCCTCTTTACGGGCTTTTTCAGGGTTATCAAAGCTATCACCGTTAACCCATTGGGCTTTGATCCAGTTTTTTGCTGCACCACGCATGGCTCGGTTGCCTTTCACATTTGGCCCGCCACCTTTTACCATTTCCTCGCGCAAAAGCTCTATCGCTTTTAGTAACAAAGGATCGGTAGTGTGCTTAGTAAAGTCATACTCTGGGTTTAGTAAACGAGCCGGAACAGCAACGTAACCCTCGGTCATATAAGTTTCGACGTCGCCAATTGGACGGCGGCGTTTACTTTTGATGGCCAGACCCACATCTAAGCCATTAACGTTGTATTCCTGGCAGACTTCCTCAAAGAACTCTCTAAGGCCTTCGAAGTCAGATGCGGCATGCTCTGCTGTATTTTTATCAAGGTAATCTAGAATGGCACCATAAGCTTGCGTGGCATTTAAATTGGTAAAATGCTGTGCATCGCGATTTTGGTGATATCCACATGCACGGCCAATATTGGCCTGAACGACCGAAGCCACGCTAGTGATGGTATTGTCCCAGGTTGCAATTAACCGGGTTTTCATCATTTGACCAAAGTTAATCCCTGCACGGCATCCGGCAACCGTTATTGCTATCAGCTTTTCTTCAAAGTCGATACATTCATCAAATTCGCGTTTAAAACGATCTATAGTGGTGAGCTCTTCATCTGGTACATCTTGTAAATTACTGCCCAAAATAAAAATATTGCTTGGGTTGATACCACTGGCTATAAGCTCGTCTTTTGCCTGCATTGCCATACCCGCATTGACACGAACCAGTGCCCAGCCTGCACCTTCATAATGCTGAAATAGTTGCATGAATTTATCGCGCGCAACGGACTGATCAAGGAAGTTACGGGTTGTTGAATCCAGGTGAGTAACTTTATTGCTGGATAGCATTTGCCGCACGCCATAGTACTCTGGGCTGGTGCGATGGAAAACGAGTTTGGTTTGAAAATCTCGCCTTAAAATCGAGTTGCGTGCGGCAGCTTCGGCGAGTTGTTGTGCTTCACGTAGTGCTACTTTGTCGTTTTCTTTGGTTGCAACACTTTCTAAGTGTTTAGCGACTTCATAGTCTTGTTCCGCTGCGTATAAAGCACCAAAAGGCGTGGCCGAAATAAACACCACTTTACATTGGTCGTTTTGCTTTTCCAGGTAATCGAAGATGCTGCAATAACGAATGGATGCCGCATTCGAACCATAGTGGCATTCGTCAATAAGGATTAGTTTCGGTGGATAGCCTTTAAAATTGCGCTCGAGATCTTGTTCAAAGCGAACAAAGTTACTCACTACAATATTTTTCGCCAAACTCAAATCTTTCTGCGCCTGCTCTATCAACGCGATATCAGGCATGGTGACTAGGTAGAGTGTGTCTTTTAGTTTGGCTTTTTCGCAGATATCTTCATCCGACATCGACAACCGCTGTAAGCAGGCCAATGCAAGTGCGACACCAGATTTACCCGCCTGCATTTCTGCCGCGGTGACAACGGCACGCACTTCGCCATCAAACGCTGAGAAGGTTTTTTGTGCTGCTATTTTCTGATGAGAATGAAGGGTGTCACCATCCAGGATCTGCTGTACCAGCTCGCGCATTCTTTTGGCTTTAGTTTGCATTGGTCGTCCTTGTATTCAAAGATCTGTTCGATAAAACTGTTATCCACCAAATAGAAACACGAAAAGCAAAATAATTCTAGACGTTAATTATCGATTCCAGCTTATCCGCCAAAAGCGCCAGCGCCTCTTTCCGCTCATCAAAATAATCATGTTGGTTATAAATCCCTTCAACACCCTGCAGTTTATGGTTTAAGCAGCGCTCGGCGACATAGCCTGGTACCCCAAGTTGCGCCAGCAGGGTGCGGCAGGTACGGCGTAAGTCGTGTACGGAAAAGTGCTGTATATCGCCCATTTTGTTTGGTGGTTGTTTCTTTTTGCCGGCTTCATGGCCAAATAGCTTGGTAATGGCGCGGTTAAGCGTGTCTGCACCCATATGTGGGTTTTTGCTGCTGCGCCGGTTGGGGAACACATAGGGTGACCCTGCTGCACGAATTTCCAATTCTTTAAACCAGTTTACGCATAGCTCGGGCAGAGGGATAGTTATTCCTACACCGGATTTGCTGCGCGCCTTTGGTAACTCCCAAATTCCCGCCTCTAGATCGATCTCTTGCCAACTGGCTTCTGTTAGCTCGCTTTTACGCACGCCTAGCGTGACTAATAGCGCACAGGCCAGGTAATTCTCTCTGGCAAAACTATCCGTATTTTCCCGAAACACTTTAAATACTTGGGTAAGCTCTTCCAAGGTAAGTGCCCGATCTTTGCTTTGCTCTACGCCGCCGGCATCGCTCACGTTAAAGGCACTGGCAGGGTTGGCACCCACCACATCAAGTTTTATGCCGTGGTTAAATAGCTGCTTTAAATACAGCAGCGCGTCATTGGCGGTGGTGGGGCGGCCGGATTCGGTAATAGCTTCGATAATAAACTGGATATCACGCGCTACTACTTTGTTTGGCGCAGCAGCACCAATATGCGGTGCAATATCTTTGCGGTAAACCCGCTCGGGGATATTCGGGTGCTTAAGGCGTTTGATATTGCCTTTATGCCAGTCGGCAAATAAGTCGTCTACGGTTTGCAGTTGTTGCTGCTTGGCACGTTGTTTTAAAAACAGCGGATCAACCTTTTCTACCAGCAACTGTTTTTTCTGCATTACAGCTTCAGCCCGCGCTTCGGCCAACGTCATATTGGCGTATTGGCCTAACGTCATCTCGCGGCGTTTGCCGTTGGAGGTATAGCGTAAAAACCAAAAAGGATTACCTGATTTAGGTACTGTTAGGTATAGGCCCTCACCATCGCCAAATCTTCCTGGTTTACCCTTTTTAATTAAGGATTCTACAGTCTTTGTAGTTAGGCTACCCATATTCCCTCTCAAATCAGTTAGTTACTTTTTGGTAGTTTACCCACCACTTGCGATCTGAGTTAGTCTAACATACCCACCGTTTTACCCACCACTTGTTTGTGGCTTGTGGTGGATAAAGGTGGATTTCGGTAGACTTGGGTTTTGATTAAGTTATTGAAATTAGATGATTAATGCATCTTGGTGGATGCCGGTAGACATTATTCGATGTTTTGGATCTGCTCCCGCATCTGCTCTATCAACACCTTAAGCTCCACCGCCGCATTAGTAATCTCAGTACTGATGGCTTTGGACGACAGCGTATTCGCTTCGCGGTTAAATTCCTGCATCATAAAGTCTAATCTTCTGCCGCAGGCGCCGCCTTTTTTAAGAGTGTGGCGGGTTTCTTTGATATGGGCATCGAGGCGGTCCAGCTCTTCGGCGACGTCGGATTTCGAGGCTAAAAACGCCATTTCCTGCTCTAAGCGGCCTTGGTCTAGGTCGGCTTTAATTTCATTTAAACGGCTGGTAATACGGTCGCGTTGCCATTGCATCGCTTGTGGCAGGTGGCTGCGCACAAAGGCGACTTGCTCGCTAATGGCAGTTAAGCGCTGCTGGATCATCTCTTCAATGGCGGCGCCTTCGCGGCCGCGGCCGGCTAAAAAGTCTAGTAAGGCGGCATCGAAACCAGCCAGCAGTTCGGCTTGCAGGGTGTCTAAGTCTTCGCTTGGTGTTTCCATTACACCGGGCCAGCGCAGAATGTCGGCAATATTGAGCGTCGCTTGCGGTGCTTTTTGCAGTAATTGCTGCGCTTTTTGCAGCAGTTGCTCGGCAAACACGTCATTTAATTGCAGTTCGCCGGCGGCCTGATTGGCCTGATAGCGTAAATTCACCTCAATTTTACCGCGTTGCAGGCTGTTACGCAGCTTGTCGCGCAGCAGGCTTTCTAAACCACGGAACTGTTCGGGTAAGCGAAAGTAGGACTCTAAATAACGCTGGTTAACCGAGCGGATCTCCCACTGGGCGGTGCCCCAGCTGGCTTTGGTTTCGTGGCGGGCGAAGGCGGTCATACTGTGGATCATAAGGCGGTTCCAAAACGGCAAATAAATGGGAGTATACCTGAGTTTGGCGAATTTGGGGGCATGCTGCCAAATTCGTAAATTATGGTTCTTAAGCGCGGCCTTAGGCATGGCCTTGCGCCGGGTTTGAAGTGGGCGATAGCTGTTACAAAGATAGCCGTCAGCGGCTATAGCCCCTATAATGGTGGCTAATTTATCAGTCAGGAGTAGCCCAATGCGTCCAAGTGGCCGTACCGCCAGTCAAATCCGCCCGCTCGCTTTTACCCGCCAGTTCACTGCTCATGCCGAAGGCTCAGTGTTAGTTGAGTTTGGCAATACCAAGGTGATCTGTACCGCCAGTGTTACCGAAGGCGTACCACGTTTTTTAAAAGGCAAGGGCCAGGGTTGGATTACCGCGGAATACGGAATGCTGCCGCGCGCGACGCATAGCCGCAATGACCGGGAAGCTGCCCGTGGTAAGCAGGGCGGCCGCACTATGGAAATCCAACGACTGATTGGCCGCGCTCTGCGCACCGCCGTCGATTTAAGCCTGCTCGGCGAAAATACCATTACCATCGACTGTGATGTGATTCAGGCTGATGGCGGTACCCGTACAGCCTCGATTACCGGTGCCTGTGTCGCGCTGGTCGATGCACTAAACTTTATGCTGGCTAAAGGCCTGATTAAAAAGAACCCGCTGCGTTATATGGTGGCGGCGGTGTCGGTGGGGATCTATCAGGGGGCAGCCGTTGCCGATCTGGATTATGCTGAAGACTCGGCTGCCGAAACAGATATGAATTTGGTGATGACCGAGCAGGGCGAAGTGATTGAAATTCAGGGCACCGCCGAAGAGGCACCCTTTAGTTTTGCGCAGATGCAGCAAATGCTGGAGCTGGGCGCGGCGGCCATTACTGAGATCGTGGCCGAGCAAAAACGGGTATTGGCGAAGGAGTAACGATGAAAGCCTTTCAACGGGAATTTATTGAGTTTGCGTTATCACGCAATGTACTGAAATTTGGTAGCTTTACGCTGAAATCTGGCCGGATTAGCCCGTATTTTTTTAATGCTGGCTTATTTAATACCGGTGGTGATCTGGCAAAGCTGGGCCGCTTTTATGCGGCAGCGCTGCAGGACTCGGGCATCGAGTTTGATGTGCTGTTTGGCCCGGCTTATAAAGGCATTCCTATTGCTACTACCACCGCTGTGGCGTTGGCTGAGCACTATCAGCGCGATCTGCCATATTGCTTTAACCGCAAAGAAGCCAAAACCCATGGTGAAGGCGGTAATTTAGTGGGCGCAGCACTAAAAGGCCGTATTATGCTGGTGGATGATGTGATCACTGCCGGTACGGCGATCCGCGAATCAATGCAGCTGATCCAGGCGCAGGGCGCAGAGCTGACCGGCGTGTTGATTGCACTGGACCGGCAGGAGCGCGGTCAGGGTGAGTTGTCGGCGATCCAGGAAGTTGAGCGCGACTTTAATACTAAGGTGATTTCAATTATCAGCCTGCCGGACTTAATTAGCTATTTGGCGGATAAGCCTGAGCTGGCCGAGCATCTGGCGGCGGTAAAGGCTTACCGTGCCCAGTACGGCATTGCCTGATTAAATCTCACGCCTGCGGCCAGCTCTTTGCTGGCCGTATTGTTTGCGCCCAGCATAGGCGCATTATTGCAGGTATTAGCATTAGCAACAGGGAATAGGATTAAGCATGCAAAAACCAAACGGGACTGGCATTGGGCGCATTATTAAAGCGGCCCGTTGTTCAATGCAGGGTTTTAGTGCCAGCTGGCGCTATGAGTCGGCCTTTCGTCAGGAAGCGACGCTCACGCTGCTTTCCATTCCTGCTGCAATCTGGCTGGCAGACTCAGTAGCGCAGTTTGCCCTGCTGCTGGCGGTTTGGTGCCTGGTTCTGGTAGTGGAGTTACTGAATTCGGCCATTGAGTCATTAACCGATCGGGTAGGTTTAGAGCGGCATGAGCTATCTGGCCGTGCCAAGGATATGGGCTCTGCTGCAGTTTTTGTCAGTTTAGTGATAGTGGCGCTGGTTTGGGGCGCTGCCCTGTGGCAGAAACTGGCCTGATGCCGCTACAGCGACGTCAGCACTGTGGCGAGCGCCTTAGTTAGTGCAGCTGCACTAACCAAGGTAGCATTACGCAAACAGGCTTTGTTCGAGTAACGCCCACTGCGCCGCCCAATACTGGGTTGGCAGGCGTTTAAAGCCGGAACGGACAAACTGGCTGATCTTGCCTTCTATGGTGGCCAGCAGCAGGTTTGCCAGTTCCGCCTCATCGATAGTAAAGCTTTTACCTTCCCGTAATTTGCGCTCGCGTAAACACTGTTTAAACTGGGTTTCCAGCCTTTCAAACAGTGCCGCGACGCGCTCCAGCAGGCGCTCTTGCTCGCCTTGTAGCGCATCGCCGGTCAAAATACGGCAAAAGCCCGGGTTACGCTCGGCAAATACCAGTACCAGCTGCAGCATCAGGCTGATACGGGTTTGGGTATCCTTGTGCTCTTCGGTAATGGCGTTAATGCGCGATAGCAGCGTATCTTCAATAAATTCTATCAGCCCTTCGTACATCCGCGCCTTGCTGGGAAAATGCCGGTACAGCGCCGCTTCCGACACGCCAACCTGCTCTGCCAGGGCGGCGGTAGTAATGCGCTGGCCATTGCTGTGGCTTTGCAGCATTGCCGCTAACGCCTGCAGGATATCTTCTTTACGGTTTGATTTTTTTATTGTTGCCATGCGACTGCTCAGATCCTTAGCTAATTCAGAAGTAGGGGCGGTTTCGCGCCCTTACTGCTTGCCAGAGTGACCAAAGCCACCTTCACCACGCTCTGAGCTGTCAAAGCCCTCGACCAGATTAAATTCGGCCTGTACCACCGGCATAAATACCAGCTGGGCGATGCGGTCGCCTGGTTCAATGCTAAAGCTGTCGCTGCCGCGGTTCCACATCGACACCATCAAGGGCCCCTGATAATCCGAGTCAATCAGCCCCACCAGATTGCCCAGTACGATGCCATGTTTGTGCCCCAGGCCCGAGCGCGGCAAGATGGTTGCGCACAGGTTGGCATCGCCAATATGAATGGCAATACCGGTTGGGATCAGCACGGTTTGGCCCGGTGCCAGTATCAGGGTTTGCTCCAGACAAGCACGTAAATCCAGGCCCGCTGAGCCGGGGGTGGCATAGGCCGGTAAAGGAAAGTCGCGGCCGATCCGCGGGTCGAGAATTTTCAGATCTATAGCTTTTTTCATCGGTTTTACTGCTTCGCTGCGTTATAAGTTAAGAATTTAGTTTTTATAATGTTCGCTGATCAGGGTGATCAGCTGTGTGGCTAACTGTTGCTTCGGTGCCTTCGGTAAATCCAGCTCGCCGCCGCGCCAGATCACGCTAAGGGCATTGTCATCGCTGTTAAAGCCACGATCGCTGGCCGACACATCATTGGCACAAATCATATCCAGCCGCTTATTCAGCAGCTTTTGCCGCGCATATTCCAGTACGTTACGGGTTTCGGCAGCAAAGCCGACGGTAAAGGGCCGCTGCTGCGGCAGGGCGGCGACGGCGGCAATAATGTCCGGGTTTTTTACCAGCGTCAGCTGCATCTCCGCTTCGGCGCCTTTTTTTAGTTTATCGGCCGCGATTTCCGCTACCCTATAGTCGGCGACAGCGGCACAGCCAATAAAAATCTCCGATTGCACCGCGGCAGATAGCGCCGCCTGATGCATCTGCTCGGCACTTTGCACATCAATCCGTGTTACGCCGGCGGGGGTTGCCAGTTGCACCGGGCCGCTGATCAGCGTGACCTCGGCGCCCATAGCCGCAGCGGCCTGAGCCAGCGCAAAGCCCATCTTGCCAGAGCTGTGATTACTGATATAGCGCACCGGATCAATCGCTTCGCGGGTCGGGCCGGCGGTAATGGTAATGCGTAAACCTTGCAGATTTTTGACCGGGCTAAATAATTGCTCGGTCAGCGCGACCAGCTCCAGCGGTTCCAGCATGCGGCCGGCACCGGTATCGCCACAGGCCTGCGCGCCCACACCCGGGCCGAAAATGTGAAAATTATGTTCTTTTAATGTTGCGAGATTCTTTTGGGTAGCTATATTTTTATACATCTGCTGATTCATCGCCGGCGCTACCGCAATAGGGGCACTACTGGCAAGTACACAGGTAGTAAGCAGATCATTGGCTAAGCCATGCGCCAGCCGGGCAATCACATCGGCACTGGCCGGGGCAATCAGTATTAGGTCGGCCCATTTAGCCAGTTCAATATGGCCCATCGCCGCTTCTGCGGCCGGATCGAGCAGGCTGTGGCTAACCGGATTACCGGAGACGGCTTGCAGCGTCAGTGGGGTAATAAATTCCTGCGCCGCGCTGGTCAGGATAACCCGGACGTCGGCGCCGCGTTCGGTTAAGCGCCGCACCAGATCGGCACTTTTATAGGCAGCAATACCGCCGCTAATGCCAAGTAAAATGCGTTTATCAGCAAGGGTTTGCAACATGATTTCTGGTCCTGCTCCAGCCTCGGTCGGCATAAGATAGCACGGAAACTCCAATTCAGCACCCGTTCAGCTGCTAAGCGCTGACAACATCAACAACAGGAGGTCAGGATGGCAATTACAGACTGGCCGCTCAGTGAGCGACCACGGGAGAAACTGTTAACATTGGGGCCGGCCACCTTATCGGATGCCGAGCTGCTGGCGATTTTCTTACGCACCGGTATTGCCGGTACCGACGCGGTGAGTCTGGCCAGGCAGTTGTTGCAGCAGTTCGGTGATTTACGCGCCTTGCTCGGCGCCAGTCGCAGCGAGTTTTGTAATGCCCGCGGTTTAGGCGAAGCCAAGTATGTGCAGTTGCAGGCCGTACTGGAGTTAAGCCGGCGTTTTCTGCAGCAGCAGCTAAAACGCGATACCGTCTGCTCAGAGCCTTCGGTAGTGCGAAAATATTTAGCCCATCAGCTCAGCGGTGAACTACGCGAAGTCTTTCTGGTACTTTATCTTGATAATCAACATCGTATGATTGGTTCCGAGCCATTATTTTACGGCACTATTGATGCCTCCCCGGTGTACCCGCGTATTGTAGTTCAGCACGCTTTGAAGCATAATGCCGCCGCCGTTATTCTGGCGCATAATCACCCCTCTGGGGTGGCTGAGCCAAGCCGCGCCGACCGGGCAATAACGGAGCGCCTGACCCAGGCTTTAGCACTGGTTGATATCCGGGTGCTGGACCATTTTGTGGTAGGTGATGCGGAAGTGGTGTCTTTTGCAGAGCGTGGCTGGTTGTAGCAGGTAATGCACCTGAGTACAGCCCGGCGTGAGTCTCGATGCAAGGCGTTTTCGCAGCGCTGCCCGCTGGCCGGGAAAATGAATTTGTCTTGAGTTTAACCGTACTTTCGTGTATAAAGTGCGCCCTCATCCATTTTCGGGGCAACCTTCAAGGCCAGAAGGGTGAAAGATAGCTCGAGCTGACGTAATTTTGGAGAAATATTGACATGTCTAGAGTATGCCAAGTAACTGGCAAAGGTCCGATGGTAGGTAACCGTCGTTCGCACGCCAACAACGCGACTAAGCGCCGTTTCCTGCCTAACCTGCAAACGCACCGTTTCTGGGTTGAAAGCGAAAACCGTTTCGTCACTTTACGTACCTCTACCAAGGGTATGCGTATCATTGACAAGAAAGGTATCGACGCTGTGTTAGCAGAAGTTCGTGCCAACGGTCACAAGGTATAAGGAATTAACAAATGCGCGATAAAATCCGTTTAGTTTCTTCTGCTGGCACTGGCTTCTTCTACACGACAACGAAGAACAAGCGCACCATGCCAGAAAAGATGGAAATCAAAAAGTTCGATCCTAAAGTGCGTAAGCACGTGATTTTCAAAGAAGCGAAAATCAAGTAATCGAACCCCAGAAACCCGGCACTGCCGGGTTTTTGCTTTTTAGCCCTGCTGCCGTTACTATCTGCGTTATTCATACTCACTTGTGAACCACTGTGTTCTGCCGCTGCTAACCTTATGCTGAAACTGTCACGCCGTAACTGGAATAATGTGTTGATCTTTGTGGTGCTGTTACTGATGTTTAGTCTGTATGACTGGCGGGGTACCGGCCAGGCACCGATCACGGCCAGCTTATTACCGGAACAATCGCAGCTGCTGAGTATTGCGGTAGGTGAAGTCCGTTTAGTGCAGGCAGCCGGGCAATGGCAACTGCAGCCACGTTATGATGGCAGCGTCAGTGCCCAGCAAATGCTGAATGCCTGGCTCTATACACCCCTGCAGCCAGCCGTTGGTGCGGCCAAGCCCACTCTGGCGCCGGTTGCCCAGGCCAGTGTGCAGCTGGCCGGTGAATTTGCACCACAGATCTGGTTGCTCTATCCTGCTGCGCCGGACTACCTGTTACAACAGGTAGGCCAGCCCCAGCTCTATTTGCTGCCTGCCGCGCAGGCTCGGCTGCTGTTTTTAATTGATTAACCCCACGCCCTAAATACCGGAGTATAAGATGCCAGAGTTACCTGAAGTTGAGGTCTCGCGTTTGGGGATCAGCCCGCATTTGCAAGGGCAACAGCTAACCAAGGTTGTCGCCCGGCAGCGTCAACTGCGCTGGTGGGTACCCGATGAGGTGGTGCAGCAACAGCAGCAACCGATTTTAGCGGTTAGGCGGCGCGCCAAGTACTTACTGCTCGATTTACCCGGCGGCAGTATTATTTTGCATTTGGGCATGTCGGGTCACTTAAAGGTGGTACCGGCGGATCTGGCGCCAGGTAAACATGATCATCTGGATTTGCTATTCGCAAACGGTACCGCACTGCGCTTAAACGATACCCGGCGCTTTGGTGCCGTGCTGTGGCAGGCACAAGGCGAGCAACATCCGTTGCTGGCCCAGTTAGGGCCTGAGCCATTAACAGCCGACTTTACCGCTGAAACCCTGATCCAGGCTTGTCAGCGTCGCGGCACCGCGATCAAACTGGTATTAATGGATAACCATGTGGTGGTGGGTGTCGGGAATATTTATGCCAATGAGGCCTTGTTTAAAGCCGGCATTAATCCGCAGCAACCGGCGCGCGACGTCAGTGCGGATAAGCTGGCACTGCTGTGTACCATCGTCAAAGAAACCCTGGCGGCGGCAATAGTGCAGGGCGGCACCACGCTGCGTGATTTTAGTCAGGTAGACGGTAAACCGGGCTATTTTAAACAGGAGTTACTGGTATATGGCCGCGGTGGCCAGCCCTGCGTTAACTGCGGCACTGCGCTGTCAGAAGTGCGGTTGGGCCAGCGCAGTACGGTATTTTGCCCGCTCTGTCAGCCGTTGCTGCAAAAGAACTAGAACGTGTTGACGTTTGCTGCTTAGATTTTAGTCTGGCGCAGTATTAAAAACGGCGCTTGGCAGTCACACGCCACTGCCAGCTGCCTAGATCCGGGTTATCACTGATTGGCCGCGTCAGATCCAGATGAATCATGGTGCCGCGGCTGGAGTGGCTGGACAGTAAACGGATGCCGACGCCCAGGCCAAACAGAATTTCATCATCGATACCGGCTTTACCGTTTAATGCGGCCAAATCCTCTGCAGAGCGGCCGCCCCAGCTGCGGCCGGCATCGCCAAAGGCGGCAAAGCCGACATCAAAAATCTGCCATAAATTCCAGTCGGTATAATGGCGATACTCTGCGGTGGCCACCATGCGGTTATCGCCACGCTGATAATACAGCGGGAAGGCACGCAAGCCGCTATCACCACCCAGATACAGCGCTTCGTCGGCAAACAAATTGCGGCCGCGTTCGGCGGAGATACTGCCGACCAGACTATTACGGGCGTTGAGCTGATGATTCAGCTGTAAGCCCAGATGCCACAACTCCTGCTTGCGCTGCTGCCAGTCCAGCTGCTGATAAGCCAGTTCTGAAAAAAGCCAGGTGCGGTTGTTCAGCTGCCAGGCTTTGCTTACTTCCGCTTCCAGCCTTAAGCCATCTTCATCGGCGCCCAACCAGGGTTGCAAAAAGCCCAACCGCAGCCGCAGTTGCCAGCCGGCATTAATATCCTCTACCCGGTTAAACTGATTGATATTAAACAGCTTGTAGAAGTCGTCCTGCAGTAACTGGTATTCCAGGTAAAGGTAAGACAGGTTGCGCTGTTCAGGCAAGCTTAAAACCGTACTGTCCAGTTCATTAAAATCAACATCCTCCAGCTGCATACCAATATTTAGCCGTTGGATGGTGTGACCGCGCAGTGCCAGTTTAAAACCGGCAGAAGCATCAAACTGATGCCGGGTGCGGTTATATTCGTTAACGGTTTCCGATAATAAGTAGTCGGTGACCTGCTCTTTGTTTTTCAGCAGGTCAGCATTAAAGGCCCAGTTCGAATCCAGCCGGTAGAACGGCCGCTGTACTGCGAAGCGATAGTTTTCACCATCTGAGTTATCGGCATAGCTAAGCAGGGTATTCCAGTGGCTACCGAAGATATTCGGGCTGGCAAAGCTGAGCAAATAGCCGCTGCGCTCACTGTCTTTGCTGTAATCGAGCTGGATCTGATTACCTGAACCCAGCAGGTTGTCCTCGGCGACGCCCAGCGAGTACTTGGTGTCTCCCCCCTCGCTGGAAAAATCGATTTTCGGCAGTAATGACCAGTTATCCCAGGTCGTGACGCGCACCGTGACACTATTACTGGCGGCACAATATTGGACGACTTCAACGCGGGCATCGCGCAGATAGCGGCGACTACGTAGTAAACGCTCCGTTTCCGCCAGCTCGGCCAGATTCAGCGGCGCGTCTTGCAGAAACAATAAATCATCGCGGATAGTTTGTTCGGTGGTAATAATATGGGTACGGTTGGCAAAGCGGTGTAACCAGAATACGCCCGGTTCATTCAGATCAAAGACGTTTTCCTGCTGGAATTCAATGTAACTGACAAGAGGGCGTTTAGCCTTTAGCTCAGCAGGATCGACATCGTTCCGGCAGTCGGCCCACAAGGGTAAACTGGTGCAATAGCAACACAACAGGCTAATGGCTCGCCACATCTACTCCTCCCGCCCGCAGCTTAGCCTTTGATAACTATGGCTAACACACCGCTGATTTACCAGTTTTGACCGCATTGTCAGCCCTTAGTTGCAGCGTCAGTATTGCCAGTTACCGTATCGCTGACAATCCGCACCGGGAAAGGTGGTGTCTCACTGCCGGCATACAGGGTGCGGTGCGGAAACGGAATCTCAATATTAGCAGCATCAAAAGCGAGCTTTATCTCTTCCTGCAGACTGTTGCGTAGTTCGCGGAAGTTTTCGGTGGTACTCCACACCGAAAATTGGATATTGAGTGATGATTCACCAAAGCCGGTAAATAAAAATGATGGCGCCGGTTCGTCCAGGCACAACGGGTTTTGATCGGCGACATCAAACAGTACTTTGCGCACTCGGGCAATGTCTTCTTTATAGGCGACACCCAGTAATAAATCAAAACGGCGGATCGGAAACCGGGTTAAATTGGTCATTTCGGTTTTGATCAGGCTTTCATTCGGGATCCGCACAAACAGATTATCGAAGGTGCGCAGTTTCACCGACAGAAGATCAATCGACAGCACCTCACCAGTGGTATTACCGACTTTAATCACATCGCCAATTTGGAAAGGTTGTTCGCCAATCAGAAATAAACCACTGATTAGGTTTGAAGCCGAGGTTTGTGAGGCAAAGCCGATGGCTACTGATAACACCCCGGCTGCGCCAAGCAACACGCCAAGAGAGAAGCCCAGTTGATGTAAGGCCGAAGCCGCAAATAGCGCCAGCACCAGCCAATACACCACACGCCGGAATAACAACGCATGATGGCGGGAAAAGCTTTTACTAATCAGTTTTTCGGCGGTTCTCGAGGCCGTACGCGCCAGGATAAAGCCTAAGCTCAGTAGTAACAGCGCCTGTAAGCTATTGATAACCAGCTCCGACTGAAGAAATTGCCATAATGTCTCAAGCATAAAAATCCCTTACTGATTGAAAATGCCGGTAAAAGCCCGGACCAGCCCGTGTTTATCCGGTGTATGCACTGGCGCCGCCAACTGATGCCGACTGGTAAGTTCCCGTGGTAACTGTTTATTCAATTGAAAGCGGGTCAGGCTATTCAGATTTTCGTGTTGCAGCGTAATAGGATCGGTCCACAGGCTACCGTCGTCAGCGCCGTATAGCGCCAGATAGGGCAACGGAATACTCAGCTTATCAATTGTCAGCATCTGGGTAGAATGGTTTTCGATGGTGATAGGCGTTATCGCGCGGTGCGGCCGGGCCGGGATTTCGGCCAAACTATGCCGGGCATGGGTTTTATCGGCATAACAGAGCTCGCCATGTTGGGTATTGGCACCAAACCAGGTATCGGATAGTCGTTGGATTGGCAGGCTGAACAAGGTAAGTTCCGGATCCTGCAGCACCAATTCTACCCGCAGCGGGGAGCTGATATAAAACACGCTTTGCTCGCCGGGAGGAATACTCACGCTTTGCCGGGTTTTAATCACCACTGGTCTGTCTAACAGCTTGGGTTTTAAACAAAAACTGGCCGGGCTATGCCGGAAAATAAAGCGCTGACTAGCCAGTAACTCTGGTAAGCAGGACGCTTGGGTCAACTGCAGGCGATAGGCGCTGTCTGGATCGCTACTATACTCTGAACTGACCAGCCATTCCTGTTGGCGGCGTTTCAGATAGAGCGTTAAGGGGCCTATTGTTGCCTGATAGCATTCATCTAATGCCAGTTTCTGCGGCTGCCACCACTGGCTCAGGCTGTTCGCATCTGTCATGCCATTTCCTCTTGTGTTTATTAGGCTATGCTAGCAGAAAGCCCTTGCTGTACCACAAAACTTTTACCGCTCAGGTTGAGTTCAGCTTGGTTAAACTATAAAATAACCAGTAATTTAGCCAGTCTTGAGCTGGCAACCTAACCCTTATCCTTGTGGAGTTTGTATCCTTTATGGACTTACCCAGTAGCAGGCCTGGCCTGCATATTCCCAAGATCCGAATTAATCTGCGCTTAATAAGCTGACGCTGTAATGTCTCTTATCAAGCGCCTAAGCTGATAAGAGGCCGTTATGGAATTACCCGTTCTTATCGATACCCTGCGCACCGCTCTGGAGCGTGATACGGTACATCTGGTCCGTGACCAACTGGAAGATGTGCATCCGGCTGACTATGCCGCTGCCTTAACTGAGTTTTCAATTCAGGATCTATGGATCTTACTGACGGCACTGCCACGGGCTGAGCAGGCTGAGGTGTTTGGCTATTTACCCGCAGAAGAGCAAGTGCGGCTGGCGATTCGGGTCAGCCGACGCAAACTATCGCCGATTATCCGGCAAATGTCCTCTGATGAGCGTGCTGACCTGTTTAATCGTTTAACCGAAGAACAACGGGATACCTTGTTACCCGCGCTGGCGCAGGCTGAGCGGGAAGATCTGCTGCGTTTAGCGTCCTACGAGGAGGGCACCGCCGGTGCTATTATGACCTCGGACTACGCTATTTTGCCCCCTGAGCTGACCGTGCGGGAGGCGATTGAAGTACTGCGCCGTGAAGCGCCGGATAAAGAAACTATCTATTCTGCCTATGTTGTAGATAAAGCGCGAAAACTGATTGGCGTGGTCAGCTTACGTGACCTGATTCTGGCACCGGTCAGTATGCGGGTGGATGATTTAATGAATCATGACCCAATCTGGGCCAGTGTTGACATGCCGCAGGAAGAGGTGGCAGCACTGATCGCCAAATATGACTTACTGGCGCTGCCGATTGTCAATGAGCTGGAGCAGATGGTTGGCATCGTAACCTACGATGACGCGATGGACGTCGCCGAAGAAGAGGCCACCGAAGACTTCCATAAAACGGCCACTATCGGCAAGCTGGAAAGTAGCGTGAAAGAGGCGGGTATCGGCCTGCTGTACCGCAAGCGGGTGTTCTGGTTGGTGGTGCTGGTGTTTGGCAATATTTTTTCCGGTGCCGGTATCGCCTTTTATGAAGAAACCATTTCCAGTTATCTGGCCTTATTATTCTTTTTGCCGTTACTGATTGCCAGTAGCGGTAACGCTGGCGCACAATCCGGCACCCTTATGGTTCGGGCGCTGGCCACTGGAGATATCAAACTCCGTGACTGGGGCTATTTGCTGGGTAAAGAATGTTTAGTTGCAGGCTTGCTGGGGTTGACTATGTCTGCTGCTGTGGTTGGCCTGGGATTCTGGCGTGGTGGTGCTGATATCGCTGTCGTCGTGGCCTCTACCATGATGCTGGTGGTACTGGTGGGGAGTTTAATTGGCATGTCGCTACCCTTTTTATTGAGCCGTTTTAATCTAGACCCCGCTACAGCCAGTGGCCCCTTGATTACCTCCATTGCTGACGTGGCAGGGGTAGTGCTGTATTTTTCGATTGCCACCTGGTACTTAGGGTTATAAAAATATTTTTAATTCTCTGGTACCAACCCAAAGGTACTATTGCGCAACTGGTTTCTATTCAATATCTTAAGCAAAGTATTGCCGGTCTTTGACCGGCTTTTTTGACCAGGTGTTCCCCGGTATTGCGTAATTGGAAATGCAATGAGATTGTGGTATTCGCTTTGCTGCCTGTTATTTCTGAGCCTGCCTGGTTTGGCGGTGGAGGTAGTAGTGCACTCGTCAGTCAGTGAAACACAGTTAACCACAGCACAGCTTCGAGCCATTTTTAGTATGCGGCAAACCCGCTGGGCGGATGGTCAGGCGATTCAGGTGTTAGTTTTACCCTCCGAGACGACGCAACATAACCTTTTTACCCGCAACTATTTGAAAATGTTCCCCTATCAGCTGGATGCGATATGGCATCGCCAGCGGTTTTCTGGCATTGGTGGTACGCCGGTACAATATGCCACCGTACAGGAACTGCAGGCAGCATTGGAGCGCACCCCAGGCGCTATTGGCTACTTACCGCAGGGGTTGCGCTCTGCCGAGTTAAAAGTGGTGACACTTTATGAAAAGTAACAACTTTGGCGCAGCCTTGACCTTAGCCGCTACGTTCAGCTTACCGGTAATGGCGGCCGAGCAACCGGAATGGCATGGCTTTATTGCGCAGGGGCTGGCGCAAGCGAGTGACAGCAATGCGATTAATAACAGCGGTAAGTTATCTGCGGCACTGACGGAGATTGGTATCAATAGCCGCTGGCAGCTGACGGAGCGAGTCCGTCTGGCTGGGCAGGTAGTGTATCTGAACGGTGGTAACCGTTACCCGGAAGGCGCCCGCTTAGACTATCTGTTCGTTGACCTGAGTGTGATTGATAGTTTTGATCACCAACTGAATCTGTATGCCGGGCGTTATAAAAATCAGCATTGGCTATTTTCCAGTACCCGTGATGTGCCTTTTACCCGGCCCAGTATTATTCTGCCGCAGTCAGTGTACTATGATACTTTTCGCGATATTGCCGTTGGCAGTGACGGTATTGCCATTAAAGGCTTCTTGCAACATGACTCCGGCGAACTGGAATATAACTGGAGTTATGGCGCAACCAGTATCAATACCGAACAAAGCCAACTGTTACTTAGTCCACAGGTTAGCGGCAAGGCCCGGCAGAAGTATGTGCATCAAGCCAGTGTGTTCTGGCAGCCAGCCGGCAGCCAGGCGACTTATGGCATCTCACTGTTAGATTCTGAGTTTAACTATCGCCCGGGTACTGTTGAACCCTTTAGTTATGGTGAAGTGAGTATCCAACGCGTGATGCTAAATTGGCGTTACCAGCTGGAGAACTGGGAATTGGCCGCCGAGCTGATGCAAGAGCGTTTAGCCATTGACGGTTTTTATTTACCAGGATTTAGCCGGTCGCAGTCTGGCTTGGGTGGCTATTTGCTGGCGAAATACCGGTTTAATCAGGGGCTGTCATTTATTAGTAGCCTGGATTATTTAACCCGCGACAAAGATGACAAGCGGGGTAGTCAGCTTGCTGACCAGGGTATCCCGGCCCATTTTGGTTATCAGCAAAGCCTGATGCTGGGGTTAAGTTATGATGTTGCCGCTAACTGGCGGCTACAGGCGGAGCATCATTGGGTGGATGGTACCGGCCGGCTTTCACCCAGCCTGGTACCGGATTTGGTGGTTAACCAACAGCGTTACTGGCAAGTCTGGGCGCTGCAATTGATGTACTGGTTCTGATGCGTTTTTTTAGCTTCCCATCAAAGATACTGCTGCTGACACTGGTGCTGATGGCTATCTTGCTGCTGCTGGTGACCTCAATGTCGCTACAGCGCTTGAACGACAGCTTTGCCACGCAACAACAACTCAAGCAGCAGCAGGTAGAGCAGCATTTCCAACAATATCAACAGTTATTATCAGCTCAGCAGCAAGCCTGGTTTGAAAGTTTTGCGGAGCTAACACAATTACAGCAGCAACAGGGCTTTACTGTCTTTGTACAACAGTTACAGCAGCAATACGACAGCTTTAGTCTGTATCTGAAAATCGAAGATTTATGGTTTTTCAGTTCGACGTCTCAGGTTGCTTTTGCCAGTTCAGCTTTTCCGGCAGAGTTACAAGAACTCGTGCTGCAAACTCAGCAACAGCAACGGGCACTGGCGCGGATTTTTTGCGTTGAGCATTGTAGTAACGTGGTGAGTATTCCGCTCGCTGACGCTGACGGCAATATTGCGGTATTACTTGCCAGCCAGACTCTGGCCGATGTGGTACTGGCGCTTGGCCAGGCCATGCAAAGCGAAATCGCTATTATCCGGCAGCAACCCGCTGGGATTAGCTTGTTATCCGCTACAGCTCAATTACCTGCTATTAAATTAGAGCAGCTGATGTCTGACCGTATCGTTCAGGCTGCACCGCAGGGTGATTATTTTATTTATCAGTTCCCGCTGGCAGAGCAAGGTGAGCAATCGTACCGGCTGATCCTGCTGGAAAATATCCGCCAATACCAACAAGCAAACCGCCAGTTTCAATGGCAATTAGTGGCCCTGGCGTCGCTGTGTTTTCTATTATTCGCCTTACTCACCTTCTGGCTGACCCGCCGGCTGAGTCGTCGTTTATTGCAGGTATCCAAAGCGCTACCGTTACTGGCTGAAAATAAGTTCCGGTTGTTCCGCGATGCGTTGCCGGTCAGTAGTCCGCTGCTGACTGACGAAGTCGATAAACTCAGTGCCGTGAGTCAAACCCTGAGCCGGACACTGGAAAAATTGCAGGATGAGATCCAGACCCAAACCCGCGAATTGGAAAATATGGCGATGTTCGATCTACTGACCGGGCTGGCTAATCGCAATATGCTGCAGTACCATCTGAAGAAGCAGATCGCTGCGCTTTCAGACGAGGGCAGTTGGTTGGGTTTATTGTTCCTGGATTTAGACCAGTTTAAGCGGGTAAATGATATCCGTGGCCATGAACAGGGCGATCAGTTGCTAATTGAGGCTGCACGTCGCTTACGCGCTGCGTTACAGAAAACCGATTTAATCTGCCGTTTTGGTGGTGACGAGTTTGTGGTAGTGACAGAGGTGTCTGCACCGGCAGAGCTGGAAGCGCTGGCCCTGCGGCTGATCGAGGTATTCCGGCAACCAATGCGGTTGGAACAAGAGGAATATCAGTTAAATGTCAGTATCGGTATCAGTTGTACCCGTAACCCGGCGTTAAAAACCGATGATTTAGTCAGGCAAGCGGATCTGGCGATGTATCAGGCCAAGGCGCGTGGCGGCAGTGCCTTGCATTTCTACAGTCAGCAAATGTTTGATGCGTTCCAGAACAGGTTAGCGCTGGAAGCCGATCTAAAGCAGGCCTTGTTACAAGGGCAGTTCGATTTACATTTACAGCCGCAAATTCGCTTCAGCGACCGTCGTTTAACCGGACTGGAAGCCTTATTACGCTGGCAAAGCCCGAGCCGGGGCATGGTGCCGCCCGACGAATTTATTTCGGTATTGGAATATGCCCAATTAATGATCCCGGTCGGTTATTGGGTGATAGAGCAGAGTTGTCAGATCCTGGCTAACCTGCAGCAACAGGGCTTTGCTGATTTGCGCCTGGCGATTAACTTGTCAACCGCCCAGTTAAATGATCCTGAATTGCCCGCTTTTCTGGATAAGATGTTAAAACTGTACCCTCAGGCTGCAGGTAGCCTGGAGTTCGAACTGACCGAAAGTCTGCTGGCCAGTAATATTCCCGATACCATTGCCAGTATGCAGCAGCTGAAAGCCCGTGGTTTCCGGCTGGCGATTGACGACTTTGGCACCGGCTATTCGTCACTCAGTTATTTACGGCAAATGCCGGTCGATATTATCAAGATCGATAAGAGCTTTGTGTTTGGCATGCTGGATAATCAAGCTGATTTCGACATTATCACCTCGACCATCGCCATGGTCCGCAAACTTGGCCTGGAAGTGGTGGCAGAAGGGGTAGAAACCCAGGCCCAGGCAAAAACCTTGCAGCAACATGCCTGCGATATTGGGCAGGGGTATTTGTTTTCCCGGCCTATTCCGTCTAACGAGCTGGTGTCACGTATACAAGCCGGTTTGGATGAAAGTGGTCGCTGGCGTTAAGCCGGTGTTAAAAACTTAGCTATTGTATTTTTTTGGCAGAACGTCTAGACTGCCGCTCGCAACCAAGGGGTGCCCTGTTACGATTCGTAGCGGAGTGCTGAGATACCGTTTTGGTAAACCCTTAGAACCTGATCCGGATCATACCGGCGGAGGGATGGTGCTAACTCCCCAGCAAGACCTGTGTCACGCTTAATTAAAGCCGAACCACAAGTAACTTGCCCGTGTGATCCTCAAAGCTGTTATGGGAGTCGATCACATGTCTTTACGTTTTTCTGCGTTAACTGTCGCGCTATTTGCTTGCTACCCTGTTGCTGCTAATGCTAATGCTAATGCTACTGAGCAGGATATCGAACGAATCACTGTGCAAGGTGATTTTCGTAAAAATAACTTACAACAAGTTGCCGGCAGTGTCGCGGTGCTCTCAGAGCAAGATTTAAACCGGCAGTCTGCCCAGCATCTGGACGATGCCTTACTACAATTTGCCAATGTTAATTTTGCAGCGGGTGCTTCTCGTGGCCGTTTTCTGCAGGTGCGTGGCATTGGCGAGCGCAGTGAATTTATTGATGTGATTAACCCGTCCGTAGGCATCCTGATCGATGGTATTGATTATGCCGGCCTGGGTATCAGCAGTATTGCGCACGCCGAACAACTGGAAGTATTCCGCGGTCCGGAAGCGACCCGCTTTGGTACTAATGCCCTGGCTGGCATGGTGAACCTGACCAGCAAAACCCCGCGCTTTAATCCTGAAGGTAAACTCAGTGCTACCATTGCCAACTACGACAGCTGGCAATTATCGGGTTTTTACAGCGCGCCTATCAGCGAACAGCTGGCCTACAGCCTGACACTGGACCAAAACCGCTCTGATGGTTTTATCGATAATGCCCACCTTAATCGCGATGATACTAACAATATTGACGAATTTACCGGCCGGTTTAAGCTGGATTATCAGGCCGCAACCGATCTGAAACTGGGTTTTGTGGCCCATCTGATTGATCAACAGAATGGCTATGATGCCTTCTCGCTGGATCGCAACCGTATTACCTTATCTGATGAACCGGGGCAGGATCAGTTACGCAGTAAAGCGACAGCAATTAATATCGATTATCAGGGACTGTCGCGGGCTAGTCTGCAAGGGCAGATTAGCTATTTAAATGCAGATTCTGACTATGGTTTTGATGAAGACTGGAGCTATCGCGGCATTCATCCGTGGGAATATTCCTATCAGGACCGCTATTTACGCGAGCGCGAACAGTGGACACTGGACTACCGCCTGGTATCTAAACCGGCCGGACAGCTGTTCAGTAATACTGATTGGGTATTAGGGGTTTACGCCAGCCGTCGCGATCTAAGTTTAAGCCGGCAGCGCCGCGCTGAAACAGAGTGGCGCTATTTTGATAGCACGATCAATCGCGAAAATCTGGCGCTGTACGGTGAGACCCAAACTGCCCTTAGCGACAAGTTAAGCTTAGTTGTTGGTGGCCGGGTTGAGCATTACAGCGATGACTATCAGGATAGCGGCAATATTAGTTTGAGTCCGGATCAAACGCTGTGGGGCGCTAAAGTCAGCCTGAATTACCAACTGAATTCACAGGCGATGCTGTATGGTCTGTTGTCGCGTGGCTATAAGATTGGTGGTATTAACGGCGAAGCACTGTCAAAAGCCGGCGAGGCGCAGTTTGCTGCTCTGGCTGATAAAGCAGCCTTTAAAGCTGAAACGCTGTTAAATGCTGAATTTGGCGTCAAAGCCAGTTCTGCCGATGGCAGCCTGACCAGTCGGGTGGCGGCGTTTTATATGTGGCGTGATGATATGCAGGTAAAAGGCTGGATTAACCCGGATCTGGGGCCAGAGTTTGCCGGCTTTATTGATAATGCCGCCAGTGGCCGTAACTACGGTGTTGAGGCGGAAACACGCTGGCAGCCGGCAGAGCGTTGGCAGTTATTTGCCAATGTTGGTTATCTGCAATCAAAACTGGGGCAATACCAAACCGATAGCGGTTTGGATATGACCGGACGGGATCAGGCGCATGCACCGCGGATTAACTATAGTGTTGGAGCAGACTGGTATCTGACTGACCAACTCGCACTGCAGGCTGGTTTACAGGGTAAAAGCCGCTTCTATTATTCGGATGGCCATAACGCCCGCTCTGACAGCAGTGAATTATTGAACCTGCGGCTAAGTTATCAATTAGCGCAGTGGGAGCTGGCGGTCTGGATGCGTAATGCGCTGGATCAGGATGTTGGTGTGCGTGGCTTTTACTTTGGTAATGATCCGCGTGATGAGTACGCGCCGCACGTCTATGAGCAATTTGCAGAGCCACGTCGCTTTGGTGCAACGGTTAGTTACAGCTTTTAAAGGGGAACGCTATGCAACTATCAGTAGAAATTAGTAAGTATCCATTAGCTGAGGATTATAAAGGTCCAATTCAGGCCTTTATTGACCAACTGGCGGCGGAGCAGGGCTTGTTGGTGATCACTAACACCATGAGCACTCAGATCTTTGGCGACTACGATACCGTGATGCAGGCGCTGCAACGCTGTATGCGCTGGTCGATGGAGCATTATGGCAAGTTGGTGTTCGTCTGCAAGTTTATCCCGGGTGATTTGCGGCCATGAACGAACTGCTGAGCAAGCTGATCGCTGACTGGCAACTGCTGCACAGTATAGAGTTAGTGGCGACCTTACTGGCGGTGGCCTATGTCGTACTGGCGCTGAAGCACAGTATCTGGTGCTGGCCCGCGGCGCTGCTCAGCACCTTACTGTTCACACATGTGATGTGGGACTCTGCCCTGCTGTCAGATGCCTTACTGCATATTTATTATGCAGGCATGGCGGTGTATGGCTGGTGGCGCTGGCGACAATTGCAGCAGCAATCTGGTCAGGCGCAGCCGGTGTATGAATGGGTCTGGCAGCGGCATTTGCTGTTGATTAGCCTCACGGCTATGGCGGGGCTGGTATTGGGATATCTGATGGCAAATTATACCCATGCCGATTTTGCCTACCTGGATGCCCAGACCACAGCGTTTAGTTTGGTTGCCACCTGGTTGGTCGCCAAGAAACTGCTGTCGAACTGGTTATATTGGGTAGTGATTGATGCGGTATCCATTTTTGTTTATGCACAAAAACATCTGTATTTTCTGACCGCCTTGTTTATGCTGTATACCGTTATTGCGGTGGTGGGATATTTTGTATGGCGCAGTCAATATCAGATGCAAACGACCTTGCCGGGCAAGGCGCTGTAGCGCGTCTTTGTCAGCAACTCGAGTTTTTTAGCGCGCATCCGCCGCTCGAAATCCGCCCACTCGCAGCCGGGCAGAGTAATCTGAATTATTACTTAAAAACGGCGCGCGGTGATTATGTTCTGCGTCGTTATGGCAGCGAAGCGCCGGGAGTTTGTCGGCAACAGGAGTTTCGTTGTCAGCAGGCGGCAGCAGCAGCCGGCATCGCACCAGTGCCACTGTTACTGAATAATCATCAACAATTATTAATCAGTGAATATATTAGCGGTGGGCAGCCATTAGCGCTGACGGCTGCTACCCTGCCACAACTGGCGAAAATACTGGCCAGATTGCATAGTCTGCGGGTGCAAACGCCGGTATTACAAAGCCAGAGTTATTTGCGGCAGTTATTAGCCCAAACCGAACAACAGACCTTGCAGCCGGCAGCGACACTGTTTGCTGGTTTGCTGCAGGCCGCCGCGCAGTTTGAGCAATATCAACAGGATTTGGTGCTCTGCCATCTGGATTTACATCAGGATAATTTACTGCTGGCCGGCGGGCGAGTTTGGTTGCTGGATTTTGAATATGCTCAGCTGGCGGATTGTAGTTTTGATTTAGCGGCGTTAAGTCTGCATTATCAGTTTAGTAAGCGACAACAGGCTGAGTTTTTAGTGCACTACCAACAGTATCGCTGTTATGCCGATCCGCAAACCGCCCGGGCGCATGCCACCAGTATTACGGCACGGTTGGCGCTGGCAAAGATTATCTATAGTGGTTTTTGCTGGTTATGGTATCTGGCCATGCCGGGTTATAAGCAGGCCAGTGTTGAGTGGCAATTGCGCTTAGAGCAACAGCTGGCGCTACAGGCCGCCTAAACGTTCGGCCAGTACCTTGTAACGCTTCACGTCTTCTTCTGCAAACAGCGGTTTTCCGGCGACGTCATTTTGCACCGGAACCAACAAGTGTTCGCGGGTGAGTCGTTCTACCCGAATCACCGGGATGTCCAGCAAAGCTGCAACTTGTTCTATGGTAAGTAAGCTCATAACGTGTCCTGTTGTTTGTTTTAGTTATTTGTATTAGGGCGTGTTGACGTTTGCTGCTTGTTTTTGCTGCTGTTTGGCTGGTGTTTATACAAGGCAGAGCTTGTGATGTGTAGTTATTCTACATGAACAAGCGATAACGCAGTAGAAACGCCAGCCAAACGCTGCCCGAAGGGTTCACACTGGCGGCGCTTTGCTCTTTGTCACTCGTCACTTATTTAGAATAACTAAACTGCGCTCCTCGTTTCGCGATCAAAGCGCCGCCAGTGTGAACAAAATCTAAGCAGCAAACGTCAACACGCCCTTAGCATAAAGCGCTTTTTCTGAAAATGCCCGTTTTTTATGCGTAACACGCCCTAACTGTTACAAGCTTTTACATTTTTTTCGTGGCGTCAGGGCAAAAAAAGCCTAAGCTGAAAACTATTGTTAACCGAAGAGAGTTCAAAATGTCATATCCGCGTCATTTTTTCTTTGCTGCCGCTCTGTTGGTTTTGCCATCAACGTTGCTGGCGAACACCGCGCTAACAGAAGCGCCGCGTGCGGCTAAAGTCGATTATCAGGTCGTGTCGCCGCATGGTACCCGTAATGATCCTTACTATTGGTTACGCGATGATCAGCGCAAAGATCCAAAGGTGCTGGCCTATCTGGAGCAGGAAAATGCCTGGTATCAGCAACATAGCAGCAGCTATCAGCAACTGACAGAGCAGCTGACCACTGAGATTATCGGCCGGATTAAGCAAGATGACAGTTCTGTGCCCTACACCAAGGGCGACTACCAATACTACAGTCGCTATGAGACCGGTAAAGAATATCCGATCTATGCACGCAAGCCGGTGGCTGGTGGCGACGAGCAAATCTTACTGGATGTCAATCAGCTGGCGGCGGGTAAAGATTTCTACCAAGTCGGTAATTTATCCGTTAGCCCGGATCAGCAGTTGCTGGCTTACATGGAAGATTTAAATGGTCGCCGCCAGTACACGCTAAAAGTACGGGATTTGAAAACAGGTAAAGACTTACCTGATCAATTAACAGGTTTATCTGCCGCTATTGCCTGGTCGGCAGATAGCAAGCAGCTGTTTCTGGTACGCAATGATCCGGTTACCTTATTAAGTAATACGGTACTGCGGCACCAGTTAGGGGCCGATCCGGCTCAGGCGCAAAGTGTCTATCAGGAAACCGACAACAGTTTTTATATGTGGGTTTCCAATAGCCAGGATCAACGCTATGTCATGATCAATCTAAGTAGCACGGTATCGGATGAAATTCGGATCCTGGATGCCAGCCAACCGGCTGGCGATTTTAAGGTGCTGGCGCCACGGATGCGTGATTTTAAATATGACGCCGAACATTTAAATGGCCGCTGGATTATTCGCACCGACTGGCAGGCACCAAACTATCGCCTGATGACGGTCGCCACCGATAAGCTGGGCGATCGTGCGAACTGGCAGCCGCTGTTGGCACATGATGACAAGATCTTTATTCAGAGTTTTGCGCTGTTTAATGATTATCTGGCGATCAGTGAGCGCAGTGACGGCTTACGTCGTATCCGCGTGATGCCATGGCAAGCCCCGGAAAAAGCCTTCTATGTGAAGTCTGATGAAGCAGCTTATGTGACCGGTTTCGAGATGAATGCCGAGCAAAATACCCAGCTGTTGCGCTACACCTATACCTCTTTGACCACCCCGGCCAGTGTTTATCAGCTGAATATGGCCACCGGTGAGCGGACGCTGTTAAAACAGCAGGAAGTGCTGGGTGACTTCGATAAAGCGAATTATGTTACCGAACGGGTGTGGGCGCCGGCAGCCGATGGTGTCAAGATCCCGGTTTCGCTGCTGTATCGCAAAGGCTTTAAACGCGATGGTTCAGCACCGTTGTATCAGTATGCCTACGGCTCTTACGGTGCATCCATGGACCCGAGTTTCCGCTCCAGCGTGTTATCGCTGGTTGATCGCGGCTTTGTATATGCCATAGCGCATATTCGTGGTGGGCAGGAAATGGGCCGGCATTGGTACGAAGATGGTAAGTTATTGAAAAAAATCAATACCTTTACTGATTATATCGCGGTGACCGATTACCTGGTAGCGGAAAAGTATGCGGCTAAAGACAAAGTGATCGGCATGGGTGGCAGCGCCGGCGGTCTGTTAATGGGCGCGGTCGCGAATATGGCACCGGAAAAATATCGTGGCTTAGTGGCCCATGTCCCCTTTGTGGATGTGGTAACGACGATGCTGGATGAAAGCATTCCGTTAACCACCAACGAGTTTGACGAGTGGGGCAACCCGAAACAGAAGGAATACTACGACTATATGTTGTCGTATTCACCCTATGATCAGGTTAGTGCGCAAGCCTATCCAGCGCTACTGGTTACTACCGGCTTGCATGACTCTCAGGTGCAGTACTTTGAACCGGCGAAGTGGGTAGCGCGCTTACGTGAGCTTAAAACCGACACTAACCCACTGCTGTTCCGCACCAATATGGAAGCCGGGCATGGTGGTAAATCCGGCCGTTTTGCCCGTTTGGCAGAAACAGCTGAAGAGTATGCTTTTATCCTGAACTTACTGGCGCAACCAGCGCAATAACCAGCCCTGCTATAAAAGGCCGCAATCGCTATTGCGGCCTTTTATTCCGTAACCTTATGCCGCGTTCAAGCTGATCGATTTGTAATTTTCTGACATATTACTGGTCGGACGGCGACGACGGCTGAGCTGATTTTCTGGTCAGACTAGCCGACTTTAATAGACATTTCCGAGCGTTACAGGTATAAATATTTGTAGTTTCCCTGACAATCTGTGTTTTTTTTGCCTGCCTCTGTTGCGTGAGCACGCCTTCTTAATAGCTTCATAAATAATTGTTTTAGCGTAGGTAATGCAGTGAAGCTGTTATAACGTGTAGCGAGGCAGGGTAGAATTTAGAAGGAAGCGAGATCATTATGACACTGCTGTGGATCCTGTTGTTACCCATGCTGGGAACCCTTGTGCCCGTGCTGACGGCAAAATGGTCGCGCAGTGCCTGTGCACTGTTGACCGCCTTACCGGTAGTGGTGGCCTTTCTGCTACTCATCTCTCAAACTCAAGCGGTATTTGCTGCTGAAAACTTGCGCTATAGCCTGGCCTGGGTCCCGCTGTTGGGGTTGGATATCGCGCTCAGACTGGATGGCCTGGCGTATTTATTCGCGTTGTTGATTCTCGGCATTGGTTTGCTGATTATTCTGTACGCCCGCTATTATTTGTCGGCCCGGGATTCGATGGGGCGCTTCTATACCTTTTTAATGTTGTTTATGACCGCGATGCTGGGCATAGTGCTGTCAAATAACGTCTTACAACTCTGGCTGTTCTGGGAGCTAACCAGTATCAGCTCATTCCTGCTGATCAGTTTCTGGTGGCACAAATCTGAAGCCCGGCGCGGTGCACGGATGGCCTTAACGATTACCGGCGCCGGAGGCCTGTGCTTACTGGCGGCGTTGTTGATTATCGGCCGTATTGTTGGCAGCTATGACTTAGATGTCATTCTGGCCAGCGGTGATGTACTGTTAGCGCATAGCTGGTATCCGGTATTTTTGGTGCTGTTTTTACTGGGTTGTTTCACCAAGTCGGCGCAGTTTCCGTTTCATTTCTGGTTACCCAACGCCATGGCGGCGCCGACACCGGTAAGTGCTTACTTGCACTCGGCAACCATGGTAAAGGCGGGTATCTTTTTATTAGCACGGTTTTATCCGGCACTCGCCGGGTCAGATTTGTGGATTATTCTGGTGAGTCTGACCGGCCTGGCCACCTTACTGGTGGGTGCTTACCTGGCACTGTTTAAACATGATTTAAAAGCGCTGCTGGCGTACTCGACTATTAGTCACCTCGGGCTTATTACCCTGTTGTTTGGCATGGGCACTGAACTGGCGGCAGTGGTTGGGATCTTCCACATTATCAACCATGCCACTTTTAAAGCCTCGCTGTTTATGGCGGCAGGTATTATTGACCATGAAACCGGTTCACGTGATATGCGGCGGATAAATGGCTTATGGAAGTATATGCCGGTAACCGGGGTCTTGGTGATGATAGCCTCTGCCTCGATGGCCGGTATACCACTGCTTAACGGTTTCCTGTCAAAAGAGATGTTCCTGGCTGAAACGCTGAACCAACATTTACTGGGCGCGATTTCCTGGTTAATTCCGGTACTGGCGACTATTGCCGCGATTTTCTCGGTCGCCTATTCACTGCGGTTGATCCACGACGTGTTCTTTAATGGTGAACCGAAAGGCTTACCGAAAACCCCACATGAGCCGCCGCACCTGATGCGCTTACCGGTAGAAATTCTGGTTGCGCTCTGCGTGCTGATCGGGATCTTGCCAGTGTTAATGGTTGGTTCCTTGTTAGCAAGTGCCGCCGCTGCCGTGTTGGGGACTACCGAAGTACCTTACTACAGCCTGGCGCTATGGCATGGCTTTAATCTGCCACTGCTGATGAGCGTGATCGCCATTGCGATGGGCTTGCTGATTTACTCGAAGCGGAAAAAGCTGTTCGATTTTCAAAACAGTTTACCGGGTGTTGATCCGCTCAACAGCTTTGAACAACTGATGAAAAGGCTAGGCCGCTCTTGTGAACGCTTTTATAACTGGTTAGATAATGGCTCTTTACAGCGTTATATGGTGTTGTTGCTCTCAGCCGTGGTGGTGCTGGCCGGCTTGCCGTTGCTGCAGGTGCCGGTGTTATCGGGTGGCCGTGAGGAATTACCGATAGATGCTGTCAATGCTACCGGTGCGGCGCTGTTGCTGATCAGTGCCCTGGCAACGGTGATCTGGCATCGCAAGCGGGTGGTGGCGCTGTTAATGATTTCGGTGGTAGGTTTAATGGTGTCGATTGCTTTTACCCGTTTCTCCGCACCGGATCTGGCACTAACACAATTATCCGTTGAGGTTGTCACAGTGATCCTGCTGATGCTGGCACTGTTCTTCCTGCCGCATAAAACGCCAAGTCAGTCAGAGCCGTCACGCGTGATCCGCGATATCAGCCTTGCCAGCCTGGTTGGTATTGTGATTGGTAGCTGGGCCTATGCCGTAATGACCCGGCCCTTCAATTCCATTTCTGATTTCTTCCTGGCTAATGCCAAAACCGGTGGTGGTGGCACTAATGTGGTGAATGTGATTCTGGTCGACTTCCGGGGCTTTGATACCTTTGGCGAAATTGCGGTATTGGGTATCGCCTCGCTGGGTATCTTCAAATTACTGACCCGTATCCCATTATTTAAACCCAGCAGTGATGGTGATGGCCGGCCCTGGACACGCGAACGGCATCCGATGCTGTTAGCTACTGTTGCTCAAAGCTTACTGCCACTGGCCTTGATGGTTTCGGTATATATTTTCTTCCGCGGACATAATTTACCGGGTGGTGGCTTTATCGCCGGTCTGATCACTGCAGTGGCGTTGATTCTGCAATATATTGCCCACGGTGTGGACTGGATGAAGGCCAGAGTCAATATCGAGTACCAGCGGGTCGTTGCCATTGGTTTACTGGTCGCCCTGGTTACTGGCCTCGCCAGCTTCCTGTTTGGCCGGCCGTTCCTGACGTCCTGGTTTGATTACTTTGATGTGCCGCTGCTTGGCGAAGTTGAACTGGCCAGTGCGATGGCGTTTGACCTGGGCGTGTATTTAACCGTCGTTGGCTCGACACTGTTGATTCTGTCGAGTCTGGGTAAGATGACAACGGCACACCGGCCGGTGCATAAGGAGACAATCTGATGGAAACTCTATTAGCCTGTTGTATTGGTTTTCTGACAGCTTGCGGCGTCTTTTTAATGTTACGCGGCCGCACCTTTCCGGTGGTGGTCGGTCTGACGATGCTGTCTTATGCCGTCAATCTGTTTTTATTTGCATCCGGACGCTTGAACTTGCGTGGCGCGGCGGTGCTGGGGATGTCTGAGGAATACGCCGATCCCCTGCCGCAAGCGTTGGTGTTAACAGCGATAGTGATTGGTTTTGCGATGACGGCCTACCTGGTTATTTTAGCCATTCGCGCCCGTGCCGATTTGGGTAATGACCATGTTGATGGCAAATTGCCCGAGGCCGAGCAGCGTCGCAAGGAGGCCGGCCTATGAGTCATTTGATTATTGCACCGGTATTGCTGCCAATCTTAACGGCTATTCTGATTATGTTGCCACCGGTGCATTCAGTACCGAACCGGCGACGGCTGGTCAGTATCGTGTCGATGGCACTGCAATTTGTGCTGGCATTAGTGTTGCTCTGGCAAACCCAGCAACAGGGGCTGACCTTTTATGCGCTGGGCGACTGGCAGCCACCGTTTGGCATTATTCTGGTGGCTGATACGCTAAGCGTGGTACTGGTTTGTCTCACCTCTTTTCTGGCGTTAGCCGCTATCTGTTACGGCTCTGCCGGCGAAGATGTGCGCGGCTCGTTCTTTCACCCGTTGTTTCAGTTTCAGGTGATGGGGATTAACGGTGCGTTTTTAACCGGCGATCTGTTTAACCTCTTTGTATTCTTTGAAGTTCTACTGATCGCTTCGTACGGCTTATTAATTCACGCCGGCGGCAAAAACAAAACTAAAGCGGCGGTACATTATGTCATTTTAAACCTGACCGGTTCAGCGGTATTTTTGTTCTCGTTAGCCATTTTATACGGCAGCCTCGGCACCTTGAATATTGCGGATATGGCGTTACGGGTTGCCAGCTTACCCGCTGAGGATCTGCTACTGGTGCAGGCCGGTGGCTCCTTACTGCTGATAGTGTTTGCGTTAAAGGCGGCAATTTTGCCATTGCAATTCTGGTTGCCGGCGACTTACTCAGCGGCATCACCACCTGTCGCCGCACTGTTTGCAGTCATGACCAAGATTGGGGTTTATGCGCTACTGCGGGTTTACACCACAATTTTCGGTGAAACCGCAGGCCCGTTAAGTGGTTTGGGTATGAATTGGTTATGGGCGTTCGGTCTGGCGACGATTCTACTGGGTGCTATCGGTGTGCTGGGTAGTCAGGATTTCCGCAAACTGGTGGCGAATTTAGTTATCGTTTCGGTGGGTACTCTGGTTTGTCTGGTCGCGATGCAAAATACCGCCGCCACTGCTGCAGTGTTGTACTACACAGTGCACTCGACGCTGGTCACTGGTGCCTTATTTCTGTTAGCCGATCTGATTGCGACGCAACGTGGTAAGGCGGGCGATCGTCTGGTATCTGGTCGTCGGGTGGCGCAGCCAGTATTGCTGGGTACCTTATTCTTTGTTGCTGCTCTGTCCGTGGCCGGTTTGCCGCCATTATCCGGCTTTATTGGCAAACTGATGATCCTGCAGTCGGTTGTCAGCACTGAGCAGCAATTACTGTTGTGGTCGGTGGTATTGCTCAGTAGCCTGATGGTACTGATTGGTCTGGCGCGGGCGGGTAGCACGCTGTTCTGGCGGGTTAGCGGTTCTGAGGCGGGGGGCGATAAAGCGGCGCCGCTACAAATTATCGCGGTGAGCTTGTTGCTGGTAGCCAGCCCAGCGCTTGTTGTATTTGCCGGGCCGTTGACGGAATTAAGTGTCGCAGCCGCGGTCAGCCTACAGGATGTGCAGCAGGCGATTTCGATTATTCTGCCGCAGGCTGAATTGTCCGGAGGTGCGAAATGAGATTACAACCCCGTTACAGTTGGTTACCGACACCCTACCGTAGTGTGCTACTGTTCTGTGTCTGGCTACTGTTGAACCAGAGCTTAGCGCCGTTTCATCTGGTGGCGGCGTTGATCCTGGCGGTGGTGATCCCCTGGCTTAGTGCCAAATTCCGCGATCCTCAGCCGCTGATAGAGCGTCCGGGGCTGGCGTTACGTTATATTCTGCGGGTATTTCTGGATATTATTACCGCCAATGCGCAGGTCGCGGTATTGATTCTGGGGCCAACCAAAAAGCTAAAGCCAGCTTTTGTGCGGGTGCCCCTGGATCTGCAGCATGAGTTACCCATTACCATTCTGGCCAGTACAGTGTCGATGACACCGGGTACGGTTAGCGCTGATATTTATCCTACCAAAGAAATGTTAGCCGAAGGCGACGAAGTTAAACAACGCTGGCTGCTGATTCACGTATTGAATCTGGACGACGAAGCCGCCCTGATCGCCGAAATTAAGTCGCGCTACGAAGCGCCGCTGAAGGAGATCTTTCAATGTTAGAAAACGTTATTTTTCTGGTGTTCGGCATGATCAGCACCGCCTTATTGCTTAATCTATGGCGGTTGATCAAGGGCCCGAGTTTGCCGGACCGGATCCTGGCCCTGGATACCATGTATATCAATAGTATCGCCCTGATTATTCTGTATGGCTTATTAATGGGTTCGCCACTGTATTTTGAAGCGGCGCTGTTAATTGCGATGCTCGGTTTCGTTAGTACGGTTGCTGTCTGCAAGTTCTTACTGCGCGGCGACATCATCGAATAAGGAGAGGGTATGCAAAACTGGATGGAATGGGCCGTAGCCTTCTTTTTATTATTAGGCGGCGCCTTTGTATTGATTGGCTCTATCGGCTTAACCCGGATGCCAGACTTTTTTACCCGTTTGCACGGTCCGACCAAAGCGACCACGCTGGGTATGGGCGGTATCTTGCTGGGTTCGATGTTTTATTTTAGTACCTCGCCGGGCACTATTAGTGTGCATGAGCTGCTGATCACGATTTTTCTGCTGATTACCGCGCCGATTAGCGCTCATATGTTGATAAAAACGGCATTGCATCACAAAATCAAGGCAATCCCGAAAACGACAGGTGAGCAGGAATTAAAGCGTGGCCAGCAACAAAACAGCAGCCGCTCGCATTTGAAGTCGAATTTGCCCTAAGGTAGATGACGCAGTAGTGGCAGCGGCTACTCGCCAAAGCCGCTGTTAATCAGCTCTGTTACCGCCTTTAAGGCTGCTGCTGCGTCTTCCCCCTCGGTGGTGACCGTCAGGGTTTTGCCCTTACTGCTTGCCAGCATCAGCAACGCCAGCACACTGCCGGCGTCTGCCGTTTTACCGTCATCCTGCACCAATTCGACTTTCGCCTGATAGCGCTGACAGAGCTGCACCAGCTTAGTCGCAGCCCGCGCATGCAGGCCGAGTTGATTGATAATAGTAACCTGTGTGCTGAGTTTAGCGGCCATGGTGACGTGTTAACTCCCGATGGCGAATTTGCACGTCCTCGCGCTGGCTGCGGTAACTTTCTGCCAGAGATTCTGCGATATAAACCGAACGATGCTGGCCACCGGTGCAGCCAATGGCAATGGTCAGATAACTGCGATTGTTGCGCTCGAGATGTGGTAACCAGCTACTGATAAAGCTATTAATTTGCCAGATGTATTTACCAACTATTGGTTCTGAAGCCAGATAATCTTTTACCGGTTGATCCAGGCCGGTAAGCGGCTTTAGCGCCGGTTCCCAATGCGGATTGGGTAAGAAACGGGCATCAAAGACATAATCGGCCTCTTTCGGAATACCGTATTTAAAACCAAAGGATTCAAACAACATCACCAGCCGGCCGGTTTTCTGGCCGAGGATCCGTTCGCGTAATAATTCCGCTAACTGATGAATATTGAGTTCGGTGGTATCAATATACAGATCGGCGCGGCTGGAGATGGGATCCAGCAATTGCTGTTCCCGCGAAATCGCTTCGTCCAGCGACATGGCTTGATGGGAAAGTGGGTGTAGACGCCGGGTTTCACTAAAACGCTTAATCAGCGTGGTGTGGTCAGCATCCAGGTATAGAATAGTCAGTTCGAGTTTACGCGGTAAATAGGACAGAATTTCTGCCAGTTCTTCCGGCTCGGTCGGTAAATTGCGCACATCGATGCTAACTGCAACCCGCTCATACTGATCCATTACCGCATTAGCCAGGGTGGGCAGCAAATTCACCGGAATATTATCTACGCAGTAGTAGCCCAGATCTTCCATCACCCGTAATGCGACGGATTTACCTGAGCCTGAGCGGCCGCTGACTACCAGTAATTTCATTTGTCACCTGCCAGCTGACTGGATTCCACCAATAACTGGTACAGTTGCTGATCTGAGCCGGCGTGCCGGATTTTCTTGGTTAGCTCTTTCTGGCTAAGCAGTTTGGCAATGCCCGATAGCGTGGTTAAATGTGCCTGACACTGATCTTTCGGGATCAGGATAGCGCAGAAAATATCAACACCCTGGTTATCAATGGCATCGAAGGGGATAGGATCCTGACTGACAACAAACACCAGAATGGGCGAAGTCACACACTCCAGTTTACCATGCGGGATCGCAATACCGCCGCCAATACCGGTTGAGCCCAGCTTTTCGCGGGTCATCAGCGCTTCCAGAATGCTGTATTCAGACATTTCGGGTATTTGCTGGTGGGCCAGTTCGGCGATATATTCGAGGATTCGTTTTTTACTGTTAAAAAGAACTGCACTTTTCGTGCAGTTCTCCGCTAACATAGCGCTTAAATTAATCATCTTAGTGTCGTGACAACTTTTCTTTATGTTTGATCACTTGCCTGTCCAGCTTATCAATTAACTGGTCAATGGCGGCGTACATATTTTCGTCTTCAGAGACGGCAAAAACTTCACCACCATTCAGATGGATTTTGGCTTCAGCAATTTGTTTTAGCTTTTCGACATTCAGGACTACGTGCACATTATTGATGTTTTCAAAATGGCGCTCCAGTTTAGCAAATTTACTGTCTACATATTCTCTCAGAGAGTCGGTAATTTCTACGTGACGGCCAGTTAGGTTGATTTGCATAGACTCTTCCTTCTTGTTAAGACACTTACAGCAGGGTCTTTCGTTGATTGGATGGCGGGATAAACAGGGATTCGCGGTACTTGGCGATGGTACGCCGCGCAACGTTAATACCCTGATCAGACAAAATTTCTGCCATCCTGCTATCACTTAATGGCTTAGCGGGATTTTCCGCAGCCACCAGTTTTTTGATAAAAGCGCGAATTGCTGTGGAGGAGCATTCACCACCACTCTCTGTACTAACATGACTGGAGAAAAAGAACTTAAGTTCAAAAATTCCGCGCGGTGTATGCATATACTTTTGGGTTGTCACCCTGGAAATCGTTGATTCATGCATACTGACCATCTCGGCCACATCATTCAGTACCATTGGCTTCATGGCTTCTTCGCCGTGTTCAAAAAAAGCCTGTTGCTGCTGCACTATACAGCTGGCCACTTTTAACAGGGTTTCGTTGCGGCTTTCTAAACTTTTTAGAAACCATTTCGCTTCCTGCAGATGTGAGCGGATAAACTGGCTATCCGCACTGTTACGTGCCGTTCTGGATAAGGCCGCATATTGCTGATTAATCCTAACCTTAGGCATAGCGTCCGGGTTCAATTCTACCTGCCAGCGACCTTTGACTTTACTCACTACAACATCAGGAATAATGTACTGCTGCTCTTGCCTGATCACATCCGCACCCGGTCTTGGGTTTAAGCTGTGGATCAAACGCATCACTTCCTTCAGTTCTTCTTCTTTGAGTTTAGTCACCCGCATCAGAGAACGAAAGTCCCGGTTAGCTAAAAAGTCGGTATATTCGCTGATTATTTGTTTTGCATCATTTAAGTAGGGCGTCGCAGGATCAAACTGCCGCAACTGCACTAACAAACACTCTTGCACTGAGCGTGCGGCGACACCAACCGGGTCGAATAGCTGGATCCGCTTTAATACGGCCTCGACTTCATCGGCTTCCACATCGGGCAACTGCAAAGACTCGAGAATGTCTTCGCAGCTGATAGTGAGCAAACCCGTTTCATCCACCGCTTCAATAATAATTTCGGCGATAGCGCGGTCAGTTGCAGAAAAGGGGGTCAGTTCCATTTGCCAGCGTAAGTAGTCTTGTAAGGTCTCGGTGGTTTCTCCCTGATAAACCATATCGTCATCGGGTAGGGCTCCACTGGTTACCGGCGCAGCGCTGACTAAATCATCCCAATTGTTATCAAGCGGCAGATCGTCCTGAATGTTCTGTTCGGTCATTGCCTCGCTGCTGTCGCGCTCTGAATGGTCGGTATAATCAGTGAAGTCGTCGTTATCATCGCTGGCACTGTCTGTCGCCGGCGTATCGCGGTTCAGGTTTGCCAGACTCAGATCCGTATCTGAATGTTCAGTGCTATAGTCGTCATCGCCTTCCAGCAAAGGGTTAGCGTCCAGAGCTTCCTGAACTTCCTGCTGTAGTTCTATAGTTGATAGCTGTAGTAAACGGATCGCCTGCTGCAGCTGGGGTGTCATAGTCAGCTGTTGGCCTAGGCGCAGTTGTAAAGACGGCTTCATGTAAGTCTGATTCTCTCCTGAATATATGACTGTTGTCCGACGCCCTTACTATAGCCTGAATTGCTCACCAAGGTATACATCGCGGACCTGTTGATTCGCCAGCACGTCTTGCGGCGAGCCAGCCGCAATTAACTCGCCATGACTGACAATGTAGGCAATTTCGCAGACATCAAGGGTTTCCCTGACGTTATGATCGGTGATCAAGACACCGATCCCGCGCTGACACAGATGCTGGATAATCTTTTTGATATCTAACACGGAAATCGGGTCAACACCGGCAAAGGGCTCATCCAGCAGAATAAAAGCCGGGTTGGCGGCCAGGGCGCGGGCAATCTCAACCCGGCGCCGCTCACCACCCGATAAGGCCATCCCTAAGCTGTGCTTGATATGGCCAATATGAAACTCTTCCAGCAGTTCGTCGGCAATGTCTTCACGTTGTTGGCTGCTCAGGTCTTTGCGGGTTTGCAGTATCGCTAACAGGTTGTCATAGACCGTTAGCTTGCGAAAAATCGAGCTCTCCTGCGGTAAATAACCGATACCGGCTCTGGCGCGCTGATGAATAGGGGCGAAGGTAATGTCCTGATCATTGAGGGTGATTTGCCCTTTATCGGACGGGACTAGGCCGACAATCATATAAAAGGTGGTGGTTTTACCTGCGCCATTCGGACCGAGTAAGCCAACGATCTGGCCGGCATTCACTTCCAGACTGACATCTTTTACTACCTGGCGGCCTTTATAACTTTTCGCCAGATGCGCTACCACTAACTTCATGGATTTTCCTTGGTTTCCGGCGTAAAAATGGTCGTGACGCGGCGGTTTTGCTCGCTGCCGGCCGTTAGTTCCTGGCGCTCCAGGTTGTAACGGATAATATCGCCCCGCACCAAGGAGCCGCTTTGGGTTAACTCGGCGTCGGTCGTTAAGGTGAGGGTACGACTGGCAATGTCATAGCGAATTTCATTCGCCTGAGCAGTGACGGGACGTTCGCCGTCTAGCAGTTGTGAATAGGTTACAGGGGTGCCGCTGAAAATAAAGATTTCCTGGCCTTTACCGGCACTGGCATTAATTTCCAGACGATCCGCCTTAATGAGCAAACTGCCTTGCTTGACTTCGACATTATCAACATAAACCGCCGTATTATCGCGAATAGAAGCCTGGGTATTGTCGGCGTTAATCGAAATCGGCAACTGATGATCAGGTTTAGCCGCCAGGGTGCTGGCGCTAAACAGTATCAATAGCGCGGCGAACAGGTTAGTTTTCATTTAAATATACCGTTTCAAGATGCTTTTGTAGCTGGATGTGCTGTGCTGACAGATCAGCTAACATACCGACGCCGTTCATATAAAAACCAGGGCCAACAATACGCACTGGTTCATGGGTTTGTAAGGTTTTTTCCGGCAACAATAGTTGCAGCGAGGCGGTTTCTACCCGTTCGATAAAGCCGTCTGGTAACAGATTACGTAACAATACCTGTTGCTCCAGTATAATTTTATCCTGTGGAAACCAGATGCCATCTTTGCTGCTGATTTCCCAGGCAGCACGATGTTCGGCATTAAACAGGGTGTAACGCGGCTGTTCAAACTGGGTGAAGCCTAACTGCTCGAAATGTTCGAGCCGGCGCGCCTGTAAGTGATCGGCAATATAGCCCTCCTTGTCATAAATACGCAAGGTCAGGTTTTCAGCAATATAATCGGGAATAAATTCACGATCGGGTTGCCGGTCGAGATTGTCCTGGTGCGGAGCAAACCAAAGGTAGGCTGCCAACAGCACGAGTAAACTCACTGCCAACACTAAAAATTTTCTCATGTACTGCTACCGTCAAATTGCAGAAAACGTTGTTGGGCAATTAGCAACAAATCACAGAGTTCGCGCACTGCACCAAAGCCACCGGGTAAGCTGGTTTTCATATCAGCATGACGTTGCAAATAAGGATGAGCATCCCTTACCGCGACAGCCAGGCCGCAATGTTGCATCACTTCCCAATCCGCCAGATCATCACCTATATAGGCAACGGCCGCCGGGCTTAGTTGCAGCAGCTGTAATAATTCCTGAAAAGCTGCCGTTTTATTCTCCTGCCCCTGATAGATATAGGGTACGGTGAGTGCCCGCATGCGCTGTTCAACAATGGCCGAGCGGCGGCCGGTAATTACCGCCACCTCAACGCCTGCCTGACGTAAGGCTTTGATACCATAGCCATCCCGGGTATGAAAGGCTTTCAGTTCCTCACCGGCATTACCAAGGTAAATCCGGCCATCGGAAAATACGCCATCGACATCACAAATTAACAAGCGGATTTGACTGGCTTTGCTAAAAAGCTCAGCGCTAAGTGGCTGGTATAATTGCTGATACAAATCCATGTCAGAGAACTCCCGCTTTTAGCAGGTCATGCATATTCATCGCGCCGATGGGTTTACGGGTGGCGTCAACAATCACCAAGCCATTGATTTTTTTCTGTTGCATAATATTCAGCGCTTCGGCTGCCAGCATATCGGCTTTGGCGGTAATGCAGTTGACTGTCATCACTTGCTCAATTAGCGTGGTATGAATATCCAGCCGTTGATCCAAAATGCGGCGTAAATCGCCATCGGTAAAGATGCCAGCCAGACTGCCATCGTTATTAACAATGGTCGTCATCCCCAAGCCTTTTTTAGAGATTTCCAGCAGCGCGTCCTTGATAGTGGCCCGGCGGGTGACAATAGGCACCAAGTCTCCCTGATGCATCAAATCTTCTAATCTCAGCAGTAGCTTACGCCCCAAACTACCGCCAGGGTGTGACAGTGCAAAATCATCAGCAGAGAACCCGCGGGCATCCAGCACTGCCACCGCTATCGCATCGCCCATCGCCAGTGTCGCTGTTGTACTGGCGGTGGGCGCTAATCCCAGTGGGCAGGCTTCCTGAGTCACGGCTACGCAAATATGCACATCAGCCAGCTTCGCCAGCGTCGACTCAGGTTTGCCGGTCATGGCAATCAGTGGAATACCCAAACGCTTGATCACCGGCACTATGGTCAGTACTTCGCTGGTCTCGCCGGAATTGGAAATGGCAATCACGATGTCGTTGGCGGATAACATGCCCAGATCGCCGTGGCTGGCTTCACCGGGGTGCACAAAGAAGGCGGGTGTACCGGTTGAGGCCAGGGTCGCTGCAATTTTGTTGGCAATATGCCCGGATTTGCCAATTCCGCTGACGATCACCTTGCCTTTGGCTTGCAGGATCAACTGGCAGGCGTGTTCGAAATCCGCATTCAGATACTGTTCCAGCTGCCTTACCGCTTCAGCTTCGATTCTTAAGACCTGTAAAGCTTGAGCACGAAACGTTTCAAAAACCATAGTGTTGTTCTTATGCCAATTGGGTAAATAATAAATATTGATAACCGATAAAGCCGCATAGTAACACGCCGCCTTCCAGGCGATTAATGCGTTGTTGACTGCCCAGGCGCACCGACATAATTAACATCGCCAGCGTCGCGGCAATCATCACGTAGCTATCGCGGGTGCCGGCATTTAAATCTAAACTGCCCGGGCCAATGACCGCGCCCAGACCCAGCACTGCCAGTATATTAAATACATTAGAGCCGATGATATTGCCAAGGGCTAAGTCATCTTCACCTTTCAAAATGCCAATCACGCTGGCAGCTAACTCGGGCAGGCTGGTGCCAATCGCAATGATGGTCAGGCCGATCACCAGATCGCTCATTCCGGCATAGCGGGCAATAGTTACCGCACCATGAACCAAGAGTTGTGAGCTGGCAAGTAGCAATACCAGCCCGGCAACAATCCAGAATGCGGCCTTGATATTTGAGGTGGCTTCAGGGACTTCTTCTTCCAATTCGGCGATCAGCGGGTCATCAGGGGTCGCATGTTTGCCAAAATAAACCAGTAACGCGATAAAACCAACAAAGGCAGCTAGCAGTATCATACCTTCAGCCCGCGTTAAGTTATGGTCTGATATCAAATAATAGCCAAGTAGCGTAAAAACAATCAGCAGCGGGAATTCCCGCTTTAGGGTAAGAGACGCCACGGCGATCGGTTTTAGTAAAGCGGCGACGCCGATCACCAACAAAATGTTGGTGATGTTAGAACCCAATGCATTACCTACGGAGGTATCCAGGCGGCCTTGCGCGGCAGCCGTAGCGGAGACCAGCATTTCAGGCGCGGAGGAGCCCATGGCAACAATAGTCAGGCCGATAATCATCGGCGAAATACCACTGTTACGTGCCACTGATGAGGCGCCAAACACAAAACGGTCAGCGCTCCAAATCAGCAGCACCAGGCCAACGACGACAAAGATGATGGCTAACAACAAAGGTGATATCATAGTGTCCGGTTTAAGGCTGTGTAACGAGAAAGGTATTTTCCCGCTTCTTGCCGTGAAATGCAAAAAAACCTCCGCTGTTATGGGCATAGCGGCTGGTTTTCGAATTTACGCATACTTTGTTACGAATTTTTGTAACCACTCTAACTGCAATCCCGTTTACAATAATACAACGTTGCGACAGCAGTGATTGAAAACATACATGAATGTATGTAATTATGGCGACCTGGGTAGCTGACAGACTGCCGGTGAGTAACCGGTGATTGGGGGAAAAAGTTGTCTGACATATTAATTGACATTCAGCACCTGAGTTTTTCGCGTGGTGAGCGGCAGATATACCGCGATATGAATATGCAGGTGCAGCGCGGTAAGCTCACTGCCATTATGGGGCCCAGCGGTATTGGTAAAACGACCCTGTTGAAGTTGATTGGTGGTCAGCTAAAGCCTGACAGCGGCAACATCTTGTTCGAGGGGCAAAATATACCGGCGCTGTCGCGGGCTGAACTGTATCAGGCGCGGAAAAAGATGAGCATGCTGTTTCAAAGCGGCGCGCTATTTACGGAAATGACCGTTTTTGACAACGTCGCCTTCCCGTTGCGTGAGCACACCAAGCTGTCTGAATCGCTGATCCGGCGCATCGTGCTGATGAAGCTTGAGGCGGTCGGCTTACGTGGTGCGAGGGATCTGATGCCAGCCGAGTTGTCAGGTGGTATGGCCAGACGTGCTGCCCTGGCCAGAGCGATTGCGCTGGATCCGGAGCTGATTATGTACGACGAACCTTTCGCCGGTCAGGATCCTATTTCGATGGGGGTGATTGTCCGGCTGATCCGGGAGTTGAATAACGCCCTGGGCTTAACCTCGGTAGTGGTATCGCATGATGTTACCGAAGTGATGAGTATCGCAGATTACGTCTATGTGGTTGCCGATAAAACGGTCATTGGCCAGGGCACGCCGGAACAGTTAAGACAGGATCCATCGCCACTGGTACAGCAGTTCCTGCGCGGCGAAGCCGATGGGGCGGTGCCGTTCCATTATAAAGCGGCGGCTTATGAGGATGAATTAATGGAGCTGACAAGGTGATCGCTGACAGATTACAACAGATCGGTCAGCAGGCAATAAATTCGGTACGTGGTTTTGGCCGCGCCGGATTGATGCTGGCGGGTGCGCTGATCGGTAAACCCAACCTGCGGAAAAATTTTCCGCTACTGGTGAAACAGCTTTATGTCGTGGGTGTGTTATCCCTGCTGATTATTCTGGTTTCGGGATTATTTATCGGTATGGTTTTAGCACTCCAAGGCTATAACGTGCTGGTAAAATTCGGTGCCGAAGGCATGTTGGGGCCCTTGGTGTCATTAAGCTTGCTGCGTGAGCTGGGCCCGGTGGTAACAGCGCTGCTGTTTGCTGGCCGTGCCGGTAGCGCCTTGACGGCAGAGATCGGCCTGATGAAAGCAACCGAGCAGCTGTCCAGTATGGAAATGATGGCGGTAGATCCATTGCGGCGGATTATTGCACCGCGCTTTTGGGCTGGCGTGATTTGTATGCCATTACTGGCGCTGATTTTTAATGCTGTCGGTATTCTGGGTGGCCACCTGGTTGGGGTGGAATGGCTGGGTGTTGATGCCGGAAGTTATTGGTCGGCGATGCAGGCAAATGTCGATTTGTATCAAGATGTGATGAACGGCGTGATTAAAAGCGTCGTCTTTGCCTTGGTGGTGATTTGGATTGCCCTGCATAAAGGCTACGACGCTATTCCTACTTCGGAAGGCATCAGCCGGGCGACGACAGAAACGGTTGTCACGGCCTCTCTGGCTGTATTGGGTTTTGACTTTATATTAACCGCTGTAATGTTTGGTGGATAAAAAATGACCACGCGTAAATTAGAAATCTTAGTAGGTGGCTTTATCGTTTTGGCGTTTGCTGCCTTTTTATTACTGGCACTTCGGGTGGCGGATACCGGTTTCGGTGGCGCGTCACAAAGTTATAAGTTGTATGCCAAGTTTGACAACATCGGTGGTTTGAAAGTGCGTTCACCGGTAAAAGTCGGCGGCGTTATTGTTGGCCGGGTCAGTGCTATCGAGCTGGATCGCGTGACTTATACCCCAGTGGTAACGCTGGATATTAACACCGAATACAATAACTTTCCGGAGACCAGTTCGGTTGCCATCCTGACTTCAGGTTTGTTAGGGGAACAATATGTCGGCCTGCTGCCAGGCTTCGTCGATGATACGGTACAGATGTTACGGGAAGGCGACATGATTGAAGACACCCGCTCTGCAATAGTATTGGAAGAGCTGATTGGCCAGTTTTTATTTAATCGGGGGAATTGATGAAACATCTGATTCGTAAATGCGGTGCGGCCTTATTGTTGGCTGCAACCATGGTATTACCTGCGCAAGCTACGGAAACCTATACCGATCCCTACAAGTTGATTGAGACAGTAGCGGATAAAACCTTTAGCCGGATCAAAGCAGACCAGCCACTGATCCAGCAAGATTTAGAGCATCTGCGGGTGATCGTGGTCGAAGAGCTATTGCCTTACGTCGATAGCCGTTATGCGGCTGGCACTGTAGTGGGCCGGGCGGTTGATATCCGCCAGAATCCGGAAGCTTTTAATGCTTTCGTCAAAGCTTTTGAGCAGTATATGATCGGCTCTTATGCCGGTGCTTTAACCTACTACAAAGAGCAGAAGGTGATTATTGAGCCGTCGCAGCCGGTGGGTAACCAAACGATTTTTACTATCAGAACCCGCGTTGTTGATCCGGGCAAACCTGACATCGTGATTGATTTTAAATTACGCCGGCCACGCAATGCGGAAACCTGGCTGGTGATTGATATGATCGCCGAAGGTATTTCATTACTCGATAGCAAGCGTGCTGAGCTGAGTAATCTGATCCGGCAACAGGGGTTGGAGCGGGTAACGGCGTTGCTGCAGGAAAAAGCCAAAGAGCCAGTTAAGATCCCTGAACAGGATCCCGCCCGGGCATCGGAGTAAGTTGTGTCATTAAGCATAACTCAGCAACAACAGCGGTTGGAATTTAAAGGCGAGCTTAATCGGGACACGTTAATGATGTATTCACCTTTTACATTGTTAAATAAGCTCTCTGGCAAGGTAACCTTTGATTTCTCCGCCCTAACCAATGTAGACTCAGCCGGGTTAGCCTGGCTGATCGAACAAGTAGCGCGAGCCAGAACAATGAATTTGCAAATTGAAATCCAGCATGTTCCGGCTCAGCTCTTATCCCTTGCCAATGTGAGTGCCGTAACTGCGATTTTGCCCATAATCGATTAAGGTGTAGTTATGGATCTACAACAGATAGAGCAGCTGCTAACAGAGCAGCTGCAGCTGTCCGAAGTTTATGTAAATGCTGATGGTTCCCACTACGCAGTAACAGCGGTAGGCAGCTGTTTTGCTGATGTTAGTCGGGTTAAACAGCAACAAATGGTGTACGCGCCGCTGATGCAGGCGATTGCCGACGGCAGTATCCATGCGCTCAGCATTAAAACCTTTACGCCAGAACAATGGCGCAGAGAAAAATTGTTAAACCCACCGCTCTGAGACTTTTTATGCAACAGTTCCTAGTTACAGCCAACGGCCCACTGCAAGGTGAGGTGGTTATTTCGGGTGCCAAAAATGCTGCGCTGCCAATTTTATTTGCTGCCTTGCTCGCTGAACAACCAACAACGATTAGCAATGTTCCGCGTTTAAAAGATATTGAAACTACGCTGAAGTTATTACAGCTGTTCGGTGCCACCGTATCGCACGAAGCCGATGTGGTAAAGGTGGACGCCAGCCAGATCACTAATCAGTTTGCACCTTACGAGCTGGTGAAAACCATGCGCGCCTCCATTCTGGCGCTTGGACCGCTGTTAACCCGCTTTGGACAAGCAGAAGTGTCCTTACCGGGTGGTTGCGCCATTGGTGCCCGGCCGGTAAATTTACATATCGATGGCCTGCGCAAAATGGGCGCAGAAATTTCGGTAGAAAACGGCTATATCAAAGCCCGCGCCAGTCGTCTGAAAGGCGCCCATATCGTGATGGATATGGTCAGCGTAACGGGTACCGAGAATCTGATGATGGCCGCGGTGTTGGCTGACGGTAAAACCATTATCGAAAACGCCGCACGTGAGCCGGAAGTCGTTGATCTGGCGGTCTATCTGAACAGCCATGGTGCTAAAATCAGTGGCGCTGGTACCGACACCTTAGTGATTGAAGGCGTACCGGCATTACATGGTGGTACGCACAAAGTGCTGCCAGACCGGATTGAAACCGGTACTTTCCTGGTTGCTGCAGCAGTGACCAAAGGCGATATTATCTGCCGTAACGCCGCGCCAGCCGATTTAGAAGTCGTGCTGGAAAAACTGCGCGAAGCCGGTGCCGAGGTTACAACGGGTGAAGATTGGATCCGCCTGAATATGACAGGCCGTCAATTGCTGTCGGTTGATGTAAAAACCGTACCCCATCCCGGCTTTCCGACCGATATGCAGGCACAGTTCACCGTATTGAATGTGGTAGCAGAAGGTGTTGGTGTTGTGACTGAAACTATCTTTGAAAACCGCTTTATGCATGTGCCTGAGTTACAACGGATGGGCGCCCGCATTCGGTTAGAGGGTAATACGGCGGTGTGTCAGCACAGCCCGTCGTTAAATGCGGCGCAGGTGATGGCGACCGATTTACGGGCGTCGGCCAGTCTGGTAATTGCGGGTTTAGTGGCGCAAGGCACAACCGTCGTTGATCGTATTTATCATATCGACCGCGGTTACGAGCGGATTGAGCATAAATTGCAGGGCTTGGGTGCGCATATCCAGCGTATCAACGCCTAGTTTAAACTCTCCACACAATAAACCCAGCCGTCGTGCCTGTCTCTTATACACAA
>NZ_LCWL01000072.1:0-65722 GCF_001441695.1 Alishewanella sp. WH16-1
CCGGAGTGCTGTGGATAAGTGTGGATAACTAGCCGAAGATGCCGCGGGTATCGATCACGACTTTGGTTGTTACATCGTTAATATGCAGTGCTTTGAATTGACGATGATCAACCAGTACCACCAGCACATTGGCGCGCTCTAAGGCTTTTGGCAGGGTAGTGAGCTTGTCGTCATGCTGGCTCAAATGCTTCGGTAGTGCCTTGATATTAGGCTCCACCAACAAAATTTCGCCGACATTGTCATTGATCAAATGCTCGGCAATATCCAGCGCCGGGCTCTCGCGCAAGTCATCGATATCTGCTTTAAACGCCAGGCCTAAGCAAGCAATTACTGGCCGTTTAAACTGATCAGCCGCTTCTTTCACCTTGTTGATAACATAATGCGGTTTGCCGTCGTTAATTTCACGCGCGGTACGGATCATCCGCGCCAGGGCAGGGGCTGAGTCGACAATAAACCAAGGGTCAACCGCAATACAGTGCCCGCCCACACCAGGGCCCGGGCTGAGGATATTTACCCGGGGGTGGCGGTTCGCCAGCTTAATCAGTTCCCAAACGTTAATTTTTAACTCATCACAAATCAGTGATAGCTCGTTAGCGAAGGCAATATTGACATCACGAAAGGCGTTTTCAGTTAACTTTGCCATCTCTGCAGTGCGCGCATTGGTACGCAAGCATTCGCCGCGCACAAACAGTTGGTATAAGCCCATGGCTTTTTCGGCACAGCGATCGGTAATACCACCGATAATCCGGTCGTTGCTAACCAGTTCCTGCAATACCCGGCCCGGTAACACCCGCTCCGGACAATGTGCGATAAATACCTCTGCACTGTCTGAAGGATCCAGCGGGACTTTTAAATCTGGACGCAATTCGCTTAGCCACTGCGCAATTTGTTCCGTAGTACCAACCGGGGAGGTTGACTCCAGAATAATCAGGTTCCCCTTTTCGATAACGGGTGCAATATTCTCCAGCGCCGCGCGAATATAACTCAGATCAGGCGCTTTATCGTCTTTAAAAGGCGTAGGCACAGCAATCATAAAAGCCTGCGCCGGCTCTGGCATAAGCGACGCCCGCAGCTTACCCGTGGTTACCGCGGCCTGTACCAGCATATCTAAATCTGGTTCGATAATATGAATTTTGCCCTGGTTAATGGTATTAACCGCGTGCTCAGACACATCGACACCCACCACCTCAACCCCGCGCGAAGCGATAACCGCCGCAGTAGGTAAACCGATGTATCCAAGGCCAATAACAGAAACTTTTGCAAAAGAAGACAGCATTATCCGATCCTTATAACGCTAGAGAAGTGATATAACCATCATAAAGCCGCGAAAATGAATATACAATTTACCAACCAAAATTCTCTTCACCGGTACTAGATACGTGCATGGTTATTTTTTTTGCTTCAGCTATAATAAAGCTACATTTTCAGGATTGGGGGGTACATTTATGTCGCATACAACTATGACTAGCAGAGAATTTAATCACGACGCGGCAGCTGCAAAACGTGCAGCCAAAAAAGGCCCTGTACATATTACTAACCGCGGTGAACTCGAGGCCGTACTGTTATCCGCGGAAGAATACAAAAAGTTAAATGCCAAAACCAAGAAAATCACCGAATTGCTGGCTTATCCGGCAGCCGCTGAAGTCGATTTTGATATAGAGCGTCAAACAGATTTACTCAGGGCAGTCATCTTCTAATGTACCTTTTAGACACTAACGTGATATCTGAGCTACGTAAATCTGGCACAGATCGGCTAGATCAAAACGTACGGCGTTGGACCGACAGTGTTTCTGCCGAAGATCTTTATTTATCCGTTATAACAATGGCAGAGTTAGAGATGGGAGTTTTGTCGCTCGAGAGGCGAGATCCTCAGCAGGCAACTCCTCTTCGGATCTGGCTAAATCACCTGGTTAAAATGCACTTTCAAGGCCGAATTTTGGATATAACTCCCAATGTCGCTTTGCATTATGCACAAATAAATGTACCCAATCGTCTTGCCGTAATGGATGGTTTAATTGCTGCCACAGCCATGGCGAATAACTTAATTGTTGTCACCCGAAACACCGCTGATTTTCCAACAGTCAGGACGATTAATCCTTTTGAGTTTTGAATGTTGAGTGTTGAATGGTGAATTCTCTCGTGGTGCTGATAACAGGCGCCAATGGCCAGCTAGGCCAGGCGCTACAAGCCGAAGCGGCTGGGTTTCCCGCATTAACGCTTATCAGCACCGGGCGCAGCGAAGTTGATATTTGCGATACTGCAAGTATCGGGCAAGCTATACAGCGCTTTCAGCCGCAGGTTATCATTAATTGCTCAGCCTATACTGCAGTAGACAAAGCCGAAGCCGAGCCGGCGCAAGCCTACCGCATTAACCGCGATGGCGTGTCGAATCTCGCCGCGCAAGCTGCCCTGCACAATATCGCGTTGCTGCACATCAGTACAGATTATGTTTTCTCCGGTGAGCAGGCGCATCCGTATACCGAGCAAGATAGCCCAGCACCCAAGTCAGTTTACGGCGCCAGTAAACTGGCTGGTGAACAAGCGCTGCTGCAAAGTGGCTGCGAAGGAGCGATTATCCGCACCAGCTGGCTCTATTCAGAGTTTGGCACTAATTTTGTAAAAACTATGCTTAGACTAGCCCAAAGCGGTAAACCGCTTAAAGTGGTTGCAGATCAATATGGTAGCCCAACCTATGCCCGCGATTTGGCTATTGCGATATTACAAATGGCTGAGGCTACCGAGCAGCCGCTATTTAACCCGCCACAGCTTTGGCATTACGCCAATAACGGCATTACCAGCTGGTACGATTTTGCCGGCGCCATTTTCCACACTGCCGGGCTTGAATGTACGGTCGAACCCATTCAAACTAGCGCCTATCCAACTGCCGCCCGCCGGCCAGCCTTTAGCGCCTTGGCCAGTGGCAAAATTCAGCAACACTTTAATACCCCAGTGCCATCCTGGCGCGACAGTTTAAAGCTGGCGCTAACCCAGTTGCTAAGCCAGGCCTCACATAAAGCAGCAGATTAAAAACAAGGTAATATGGCAAAAGTTATTTTTGTAACAGGTGGCGCGGGTTTTATTGGCTCAGCCCTGCTAAGACACCTATTTCAGGTAACCGACTACACCCTGGTTAACATCGATAAGCTTACCTATGCCGCCGATTTGGCTGCGCTATCCGACATCGAGGCCTCGCCCCGCTATTATTTTTCACAAACCGATATTTGTGATCGTGCCGCTATAGACAGTTTATTCCAGCAATTTCAGCCAGATGCTATTATGCACCTAGCTGCAGAAAGCCATGTCGACCGCTCCATTACTGGCCCGGCAGACTTTATCAATACCAATATCATCGGAACCTACACCTTATTGGAAGCGAGTAGGGCATACCTGCAGCAGGCCCCGGCCGCAGTTAAAGCTAATTTTCGGTTTCAGCATATCTCCACCGATGAAGTATTTGGCGACCTGGCCGGCAGTAACGATCTTTTTACTGAAACCACACCCTATGCTCCCAGCAGCCCTTATTCGGCCAGTAAGGCAGCCAGCGATCATCTGGTTCGGGCCTGGCATCGCACTTACAACTTACCAATTTTGATCACCAACTGCTCAAATAACTACGGCCCGAATCAAAACCGCGAAAAATTGATCCCGCTTATGATCACCAAAGCCCTGGCCGGCGAACCCATGCCGGTATATGGCAACGGCGAACAAATCCGCGATTGGCTATTTGTAGAAGATCACGCCCGAGCGCTGCTTACCGTTTTAACCAAAGGCAAAGTAGGGCAAACCTACAACATCGGCGGCCACAACGAAATCAAAAACCTCGACGTAGTAAAAGCCATCTGCACACTACTAGACGAACTAGCCCCAACTCAACACTCAACACTAAAAACTCAACATTCAAAATTAATCACCCACGTAGCCGATCGCCCCGGCCACGACCAACGCTACGCCATCGACGCCAGTAAAATACAACGCGAGCTAGGCTGGCAGCCGCAAGAAAGCTTTGCCAGCGGCCTGCGAAAAACGGTAATCTGGTACCTGCAAAACAGGCTCGACCTCTGACCGGTGTCCGACACCAGTGGATAAGTCGCACATTTTATACACAGGTGTCGAAGACGTGTGGATAAATACATTATCAATCTGAGCTGCAATGAAGATTATTGAAACCTCCTTACCCGGCTGCCTGCTACTTAGCCAAACCCAATACCGCGACCAGCGCGGATATTTCCAAGAGTTATATGTGCAGCAGCGCTACGAGGAGCTGGGTATAACCGAGCCTTTGGTTCAGGACAACTTGTCACACTCAACCAGGGGAGTAATCAGAGGAATGCATTTTCAGCGGCAACAGCCGCAAGGCAAGCTAGTTACCGTATTACAAGGCCGCATTTACGATGTCATGGTCGATATCCGACCCCATTCGCCTGCCTATGGCCAGTGGCAGGGTATCATCCTTAGTGCCGACAACCCGCAACAGCTCTGGATCCCTGCAGGATTTGCGCACGGCTTTCAGGCACTCGACAGCACGAACCTGGTGTTTTACAAAACCAGCAGCTATTACAACCCTTCGGACGAAGGCGTGTTCCAGCCGTTTGACCCCAAACTCAATATCAGTTGGCCATTGCAAGACGCTATCTTGTCAGCAAAAGATAGCCAAGCCCCGAATGTTGATTGGTAAAAATTAAAAATACAAAACATTAAAATATCCTCACGTCTCCGGTACCGGTCTGACATCTGACCTCCGACCGGTACCGGAGACGTGTGGATAACTCAAAACTTGTAACCCCTACAGCGGTTTGGTAGCATTGCCGCGGGTAATAAGCCCGTACAGGATGTTTATGTAAGATGCGAGTTTTATCAAAAGCAGTTTTGGCAACCTTAGGGTTAAGTCTGGCTACGGGGCTGCAAGCCACGCCATGGGTAAAAACAGACGACCAGTTTTTACAACAAAGCATCCAGCTACTGGCAAATGCCGGTCATATCAATATACCGGTTAACACCTGGCCTTTAATGTGGCAGCCAATAATGGAAGAGCTGCAGCTTATTAACACCCAAAGCCTAACTCAAGCCGAGCTTTTCGCCTATCTGCGAGTGCAGTCGGCTGCATCCTTTGCGCAGCGTACCACCATTAAAACTGCCAGCTTACAAGCCAGTTCCGATCCTTTAGCCCAAGCCGGTTTTGGCCAGCAGTATCGCGACAAAGCCTCTGCTACCCTGGGCCTTGAAGTAAAAGGTGAAAACTGGACCAGTGGCATCGTCAAAAACTTGCGCCACGATAGTTACGACGCCAACAGTCAGTCAGAAAATCAAACAAACTGGGATGGCTCTTACGGTGCCTATACCGCCGGGAACTGGGTGCTTTTAGCGGCGGTTCATCAGCAATGGTGGGGGCCAGCCATTCATAGCAGCTTTAACTTCAACAACCAGCAGCGGCCAGCCAAAAGCCTGCAATTAAGCCGGCTTAACCCTAAGGTACCACTGCATGAAAGTTTAAGCTGGTTAGGTCCGGTGCATTTAAATGTGCAATATGGCGAATTTTCAGGCACAGCGCCAACCCGTCACGCCACCTATGCCGCCGCGCGACTTACGTTAAAGCCAATCCGAGAGCTGGAAGTTGGCGTTAACACTAAACAACTGAAACCTAAACTTGCCGAACAGCTTACTACAGAGCCATACAGCAACCTGTTGCCGCAAGATGATATTACAACCCTCGGGCTGGATTTACGCTATCATTTAAGCTCTCAAACCGCCGTCTACGCCGAGCTATCCAGCCAACGCAGCGACGAGCAAAGCAACGGCTGGTTAGTTGGTAGCCAATACCACCTGGGAAATCAGCAAGTACTGGTGCGGTTATTCGCCGAATATCAACACATCCCGGAAGATTACAGCCAGTGGCTATTTATTAAGCCAGGCAGCAACAAAGCGCCGGTAAAAAACCAATGGGTAGCCGGGGCACAAATTAGCACGGCACGTGGCCAGGCGGGCTATATCAGTTTTGGTAATAGTACCTCACAGCAAACCACTAATGCCCAGCCAGAATGGCTAACCGATGCTGCCACACTTCAGGCCGGTTATCAGCATCCGGTATTCGGTGGTTTAGTGAGTGTCGACTACCAGCTGCAGCGTGGTAAACAAAATACTGAAACAGTATTTGAACACGCCGCAGGGCTTAAAATTGAATGGCGCTGGTGAACAATACAGCAACTGCCTGCCGGAGCAAGATAAATGATTGACCAGCACAACGGCAATACTCTATCATCTCGCCCGGTTTCACGGACGTAGTAGGTTATGGATAACTGGTATCTTATTTATAGTAAGCCCCGGCAAGAGCAAAGGGCCCAGCAGCACCTTGCTAACCAAGGCTTTGAAAGCTTTGTCCCCGTTATCACCAGCAAAAAACTGCGTGCCGGTAAAACCGTACTGGTTACTGAACCGTTGTTCCCGCGTTATATTTTTTTAAAATGCCCGCAAACCCCAAACCTTTCTACTATTCGTAGCACCCGTGGGGTAGGTGGCCTGGTACGCTTTGGCGATGCCCTGGCAACTGTGCCAAACAACCTGATACATTGGCTGCTTCAGCAACAACTCAAACTACAACAACAGCCTCAGCAGCACCCGTTTCAACCTGGCGACGCCTTAACTATTCTCGAAGGCCCTTTTGCTAGCCTAAATGCCGTATTTCAACAGCCAGATGGCGAAAGTCGCAGCACGATTTTGCTTAACTTTTTAGGGCAGCAGCTGCACTTAACAATAGAAAACAAAAGCTTAGAAAAGAATAGCTGACACCCTGCTAACAAGGTGTCATAAAAAATACGTATTCAGGTAATAACCTGACGGGATATCAGCTATAATCCCGCGTTTGAAATTCAAGCATTTTTAGTTTTGGGGCGCTTATCCCAAGGGCGGTAGCGTGCCTAAAGCCAGCTAAAACCAGTTCTGTCAATTTATAACTAACTGAAACGGAAGCATTTTAATGAGGTTGTCAAAGAGTCTTTTCCGCACTGTTGCAGCCTGCACCCTGGGGGTCCTGCTCAGCACCGGTGCAGTTGCGCAACAAATTACTGCGGCACAAATTGAGCAATTTAAACAACTTCCCAGAGCGCAACAAGAAGCCCTTGCCGCGCAATATGGTGTTGATTTATCGCAGCTTACCGGCCCTGCCGTAGCAACACCTATGCAACCCGCACCAAGCTTGCAAGAATTAACGCCACGCCGCGATATCAACGGCATGACGCAAAGCCAGGACCAACGTCAAGCGGATGATGTTGTAGAGCGCGCCACAACCGAGCTGGATAAAGCCGAACTCGACGAAAATAACCGTAAGCCAAAACAAAAAGCCCGTAACCTGCGGCAAAACCTCAAACAATTTGGTTACGACTTATTTGCCGGTACACCCAGCACCTTTGCCCCCGTATCCGACATCCCAGTTCCGGCAGATTATGTAGTAGGCCCTGGCGACAGCATTCGCATCCAGCTATACGGCAAAGAAAACATCCAGCAAGAACTAACCGTCGATCGTAACGGCCAGATCTTCTTCCCCAGCATTGGCCCTATTATGGTAGCTGGCCTTACCTTTAGCGAGCTGCGGCAAAATTTGGGTAATGTCGTACAGCAACAAATGATCGGCAACCAGCTAAACGTAACCATGGGCGAACTACGCTCTATTCGCGTATTTGTGCTGGGTGAAGCCTTCCAGCCAGGTGCTTACACTATCAGCTCACTGTCTACCGCCACCCATGCCATCATGGCCGCCGGCGGTGTAAAGAAAATTGGCTCGCTGCGTAATATCGAAATTAAACGCAGCGGTAAAACCGTTGCTCAGCTCGATTTATACAATTTACTGCTGCGGGGCGACACCTCAGCCGATGTTATGCTGCAGCCTGGCGACGTAGTATTTATTCCCACTATCGAGCGTACTGTAGGCATTGGTGGCGAAGTACTGCGCCCGGCTATTTACGAACTTAAAAACGAAAAAACAGCAGACGACATCGTACGCCTGGCTGGTGGCTTTTTATCTACAGCTTTCCCTGCTGTATCCCGCTTAGAGCGCATCGACGCCAACGGCGCCAAAATGCTAAAAGACATCGATCTTACCCAAGCCGCCGGCAAAAACACGGCGCTGCGTCAGGGCGATATCATCGAGGTTTACTCGGTACTCGATCAAATTGAAAACATTGTACAACTTACCGGCCATGTCCATCGCCCGGGCGGTTTCGGCTGGCGTGAGGGCATGCGTATCTCCGACGTGCTGCCCGATATGCGCGAATTATTGCCTAACCCCGATTTAAACTACGGCATTATCCGCCGCGAAATTGCGCCAACCCGTGAAATCGAAGTTATTGCCTTTAATCCGGCACAGGCCATTACCCAACCTAACTCGGCGGCGAATTTATTACTGCAACCGCGCGACAGGCTGTATTTATTTGGTGCTAACGAAAGTCGCGAAGCGCGTCTTGAAGAGCTTATCGCCGAACTGCGCGATCAGGCCCGTTTTTTACAACCACCTAAAGTGGTGTCTATTAATGGTTTTAGCCGCTTTACCGGTGACTTCCCATTAACTGCGGGTATGACGCTGGCCGATTTACTTAAAGCCGGCTTCGACTTAGACCAGTTCGCCGACAAAAACTACGCCCTTATTTCACGCTTTAACAGTGCAACGGTTAAAACCAGCGTGCAGGTAGTGTCACTGGCCAATCCGCAAGATTTGGCTATGCCGCTGCAAGAGCTCGACACCTTACATGTATTTTCGATGGTAGAACCACGCGAGCCGGTTGTAGAAGAACTAATCGCAACCCTGCTACAACAGTCTGACAAAGAAACACCACAACTCGTGGTAACCATAGAGGGCGACGTACGTTTCCCCGGCCGCTACCCATTAACTGCAGGCATGTCTGCGCAGCAGCTAATTGAAGTAGCAGGGGGCTTTCGCGAGTCTAGCTATGCGGTAACTGCCGAACTTACCCGTCGGGTAACCGATGGCGGCACCGCCTTTAGCACCGAGCATCGGGCTTTGGCGTTGGATACCGCAAGTGCCACGCTGTTAACGCCACTCGATACGCTGCAAATTAAACGTATTCCCGACTGGCGCGAAACCAACACCGTTAAGCTGGTCGGCGAAGTGAAGTTCCCAGGCACCTATACCATCAAAAAGGGCGAACGTTTAGCCGATGTAATTAACCGCGCGGGTGGCTTTAGCACGCTGGCTCATCCAGAGGCTACCGTATTTAGCCGTGCCAGTATTCGTGAGAATGAGTTAAAGCAACTTGAAACGTTACGTTTAAACCTACAAAAAGAGTTAGCCGCACAAAGCGCCACGACAGACTCAAAAGGCCCCACTGCAGCTGAAGCAGAAGAGTTAGCAGCAAAACTGAATGAAACCCAGGTTGTCGGCCGCTTAATTGTCGATATGAACGCCGCCGTAGCAGGGATTCGTGGCCAAAATATCCAGCTGGAAAATGGCGACGAAATTTACATTCCACAGCGCCGTAACGCCATTAGTATTATTGGTGAAGTACATAACCCGTCTAACCATGTATTTACTGCGGGCCTGAGTGTGCAGGACTACCTAAACCGCGCCGGTGGCTTTAAACAACGCGCCGACAAAGACGCAGTTTATGTGATTAAAGCAGACGGTAGCGTTATGAACCGCAGCAGCAGCTGGTTTGCCATTAACCGCAACCGTTTAGAGCCTGGCGATACCATAGTGGTGCCGCTTAATACTGAATACAAAGACGGTATGACCATTTGGGCAACCGCAACACAAATTCTGTATAACAGCGCCGTCGCGATAGCGGCTATTGCAACGCTTTAGCATTCTTGAATGTTGAATGTTGAATGTTTAGTTTTTGGTGCCTGTGTGCTGGTGGGTATAGCCGGTAAACAGGCGCCAAATGGCTTTAACAAGGAATACTATGTCTGAGAATATAAACGCGCCGCAAACTGCAGCCGCGGATGACGAAATTGATTTGCGCGAGCTATTTAGCGCTATTTGGCAAGGTAAATGGATAATAATTGCCACTACCTTTGTGTTTGCAGTTGCCTCTGTTATTTACGCGCTAAGCTTGCCCAATATTTATAAAAGTGAAGCACTGTTGGCACCGGTAAATGCTGAAGCCGGCTTAAACCTACCTGGACAACTAGGCGGCCTAGCAGCACTTGCCGGGGTAAACTTAGGTGGCGGCAGTGGCGATAAAACTACGCTAGCAATAGAAGTGTTAAAGAGCCGCGACTTTATTGGCCGCTTTATAGAAAAATACGACCTATTTATCCCTGTTATGGCAGCAGAAGGTTGGCACATGGGCTCGGACACGCTAAAAATTGATAGCGATATCTATAACACCGACACAAGTGAGTGGGTAAGAAAGGTTAAGGCGCCTTTTCAGCCTAAACCCAGCGTGCAGGAAACCTACACCGAATTTATGAAGCTATTAAGCGTATCACAGGATAAAACCAGCGGAATGGTAAAGCTTAGCGTGCAACATTACTCCCCGATATTAGCAAAAGAATGGGTAGATAACTTAGTTAAAGAAATTAACGAGGACCTGCGCCAACGCGAGCTAAACGAAGCACAACGCAGTATCGCCTATTTAAATGAGCAAATTGCACAAACAAATCTCGCTGATGCCCGTGCTATGTTGTTCTCACTGATAGAAGAACAAACCAAAACCTTAATGTTGGCCAATGTGCGCAGTGAATATGTGTTTAAAACTGTCGATCCGGCGGTGGTAGCTGAGAAAAAAGCTAAACCCGCAAGAGCTTTAATATGTATTTTAGGTGTGATGTTGGGTGGCATGCTAAGTGTCTTATTTGTGTTAATTCGCTATTTTTCTAAGAAGTAAACATGAAAGTTCTAACTGTATTTGGTACCCGCCCTGAAGCCATTAAAATGGCACCGCTGGTGCATGCATTGGAGGCAGATAGCCGTTTTGAAGCTAAAGTCTGTGTAACTGCACAGCATCGTGAAATGCTCGATCAGGTGTTAGATTTATTTGAAATTCGCCCAGACTATGACCTAAACATTATGAAAGCAGGGCAAACCCTTACAGATGTTACAACGGGCATTCTGAATGGGTTGCAACCTGTTCTTTCTGAATTTAAGCCTGATATTGTGTTAGTGCATGGCGATACTGCTACTACCTTGGCTGCCTCTTTAGCCGCTTACTATCAGCAAATAAAAGTAGGTCATGTTGAGGCTGGTTTACGCACGGGTAATATTTATAGCCCCTGGCCAGAGGAGGGTAATCGTAAGTTAACTGGCGCATTAGCTAGCTATCATTTCGCACCTACTACCACCTCGCAACAAAACCTGTTGGCAGAAAACGTAGCGCAAGCAAGTATTAGCGTTACAGGTAACACCGTTATCGATGCTTTGTTACTGGTTAAGCAAAAAATTGAACGAAATACAGGTCTTGCCAATACTTTAGCCAGCCGTTACCCGTTTTTAGATAGTAACAAAAAAATGGTCCTGGTAACCGGGCATCGCCGCGAAAGTTTTGGTGGTGGTTTTGAGCGTATCTGTGAGGCGCTACGGCAAATTGCGGTTAACTACCCCAATTGTCAAATTGTTTATCCTGTGCACTTAAACCCCAATGTGCAAGAACCAGTAAACCGTTTACTAGCTGGCTTAAATAATGTGTTTTTAATTGAGCCACAAGACTATTTGCCCTTTGTTTATTTAATGATGCGTTCGCACATTATCTTAACCGACTCTGGTGGTATTCAAGAAGAGGCCCCTTCGTTGGGTAAACCTGTATTAGTAATGCGGGATACGACAGAGCGGCCCGAAGCTGTTGCAGCGGGTACAGTAAAACTGGTAGGCACCGATATCGCAAAAATTACCACAGAAGTAAGCACATTGCTTACTGATGAAGCCGCTTACAATGCTATGAGTCGTGCTCACAATCCTTATGGCGATGGCCAAGCTTGCCAACGCATTCTCGATACGCTTTTTCAAGGTAAGTAATTTATGAAGTTTTCATCTTTATCAGTAATTGGTTTAGGTTATATAGGCTTACCGACAGCCGCAGTTTTCGCCTCTCGTAAAATTAGGGTAGTGGGTGTAGACGTAAATCAAAAAGCGGTAGACATTATTAACCAGGGTAAAATTCATATTGTTGAACCTGACTTAGATATCGCTGTACATGCTGCAGTAACTGAGGGCTATCTAAAGGCAACAACCAAACCTGAAGCAGCAGATGCTTTTATTGTTGCAGTACCTACGCCTTTTAAAGGTGATAACCATGAGCCAGACTTAAGCTATATAGAGGCTGCCAGCAAAGCCATTGCACCAGTACTGCAAAAAGGTAACCTGGTGATTTTGGAGTCGACTTCACCGGTTGGTGCAACCGAGCAAATGGCTGCCTGGTTAGCCGAAGCAAGACCTGATTTAACTTTCCCGCAAACGCATGGTGAAGACTCTGATATTCGGGTTGCACATTGCCCGGAACGCGTGTTGCCAGGCCATGTAATGCGTGAGTTAATTGAAAACGACCGTGTTATTGGTGGTATGACACCAAAGTGTTCCGCTTACGCAGTAGCGCTATATAAAGCTTTTGTACAGGGCGAATGTGTAATCACCAACGCCCGCACGGCTGAAATGGCAAAACTAACAGAAAATAGTTTTCGCGATGTAAATATTGCTTTTGCCAATGAACTATCCATGATTTGCGATAAGCTCGATATTAATGTTTGGGAATTGATAAAGCTGGCAAACCGCCACCCACGGGTAAATATATTACAACCAGGCCCAGGTGTCGGTGGACATTGTATCGCGGTAGACCCCTGGTTTATTGTTAGTAAAACTCCTGAAGTTGCTAAGCTTATACGAACTGCTCGCGAAGTAAACGATAGCAAGCCAGAATGGGTTATTGAAAAAGTTAAAATTGCTATTGCTGATTTTCTGCTATCCCATCCAAATAAGACAGCGAAAGATATTACTGTCGCCTGTTATGGATTGGCCTTTAAACCTGATATTGACGACCTGCGTGAAAGCCCTGCTTGTGCGATAGCTCAGCAAATTATCAATTTTCACCAAGGAACAGTGCTGTTAGTCGAACCTAACATCGACTGTTTACCTGCTAAATTAAGCAATAATGAGTTAGTTACAGTAGATTTAGCTTATGCCAAAGCGGACATACATGTTCTTCTGGTTGATCATAAAGAGTTTAAACAGCAAGGCCCGACTAGCGGTTTAGTGGTAGACACAAAAGGGATATGGTTATGAAGTTGTTGGTAACGGGTGGTGCTGGCTTTATCGGCTCTGCGGTTGTGCGTCATATTATTGATAACACATCAAATAGTGTTATTAATGTTGATAAACTAACTTATGCGGGCAATTTGAATTCGGTAGCTAGCGTTGCTAACAACGAACGCTATGCGTTTGAACAAGCTGATATTTGTGATGCTGCTGCCATGGCCGAAATATTTGAAACTCATCAGCCAGATGCCGTTATGCATTTAGCGGCTGAGAGTCACGTTGACCGTTCAATCGACGGCCCGGCGGCCTTTATTGAAACCAATATTATTGGTACTTACACTTTACTTGAAGCAGCACGTAATTATTGGAAAGCCTTGCCAGAAGCACGTAAGCAGGCATTTCGCTTTCATCATATCTCTACCGATGAAGTTTATGGCGATTTACATGGCACGGATGACTTATTTACAGAGACTACCCCTTACGCGCCGAGCAGCCCGTACTCGGCAAGTAAAGCCAGTTCGGACCATTTAGTCCGCGCATGGCAGCGTACGTACGGTCTGCCGGTTATCGTTACCAATTGCTCAAACAATTACGGCCCATATCACTTCCCGGAAAAGCTAATACCGTTAATGATTTTAAATGCGTTAGTAGGTAAACCACTGCCGGTATATGGCAAAGGCAACCAGATCCGCGATTGGCTCTATGTAGAAGACCACGCCCGCGCTTTATACAAGATAGTAACCGAAGGTAAAGTGGGAGAAACCTATAACATCGGCGGCCACAATGAAAAACAAAATATCGAAGTGGTAAAAACAATTTGTGCGATATTAGAAGAGCTGGCGCCAATTAAACACTCAACTCTCAACATTCAAAACTACGAAAGTTTAATCACTTTCGTGCAGGATCGCCCCGGACACGATCTGCGTTACGCCATTGACGCCAGCAAAATAGAACGTGAATTAGGCTGGAAGCCAGAAGAAACCTTTGAAACCGGTTTACGCAAAACAGTACAGTGGTATTTAGAAAACAAAGACTGGTGGCAGGCAGTGCTGGATGGCAGTTATCAGTTGGAGCGGTTAGGGCAGGGAGCTTAAAATGAAAGGCATAATTTTAGCGGGTGGTTCGGGTACACGCTTGTATCCAATAACACGTGGTGTATCTAAACAATTGTTACCGGTTTACGACAAACCAATGATTTATTATCCGTTGTCTGTACTAATGCTAGCTGGGATCCGCGATATTCTTATTATCACTACACCTGAGGATCAAGCTGCATTTCAACGTTTATTAGGCGATGGCAGTGATTTTGGAATTAATTTAAGCTACGCCATTCAACCTGAACCGGATGGATTAGCGCAGGCATTTATTATCGGCGAGCATTTTATTAGTAACGACAGCGTATGTCTGGTGCTTGGCGATAATATCTTTTACGGCCATGGCCTCCGCCCAAAACTACAAAGTGCTGCCTCTAGAGACGCAGGCGCTACTGTTTTTGGCTATCAGGTTAAGGATCCTCATCGTTTTGGTGTGGTTGAGTTTGATGAGAACTATAAAGCCATTTCAATCGAAGAAAAGCCTGCCAAACCAAAATCACATTATGCTGTAACTGGCTTGTACTTTTATGACAACGACGTAATCGATATTGCTAAACATATTCAACCATCAGCACGTGGTGAATTAGAAATTACCTGTGTCAATAATGAATATTTAAAACAAGGTCGTTTAAATGTTGAGTTATTACGACGGGGTTTCGCCTGGTTGGATACAGGCACGCATGATAGCTTGGTTGAAGCAAGCTCATTTGTGCAAACAGTTGAGCATAGGCAAGGATTTAAAATTGCTTGTTTAGAGGAGATTGCTTGGAGCAATGGTTGGTTATCTAGTGAGAAGCTATTAAAAATTGCAGAGGGCATGTCTAAAAATGACTATGGACGATATCTATTTGCTTTGGGAAAAAGTGAATAATGTCGATAAGAGTGCTTCATTTATCTAGTTGTGAAAAATTCTTACCTGATTATGTCAAGTTTGTTAGTGATAACTTTAATGTTGCAAACCATCACTTTCATTTAACCATTGGTATTGCACAAGAACGATTAAATGAAATTCCAAATGTTAGCATAGAGAAAAAAGGGCTAATTAACAAAGTGCTTCATTATGTCTTAGCACTTGTTAAGATGCGTCAAGCTGAGAAAATTATTATTCATGGCCTTTTTGATAATAACATACTGCTAATGTTGTTGCTGATGCCTTGGCTGTGTAAGAAAGTCTATTGGGTCATCTGGGGGGCAGATCTCTATTTATACGAAGCCACAGACAAATCGGTAAAATGGAAAATTCGTGAAGCTGTCCGACGTCGAGTTATTAAAAATATAGGTCATCTGGTGACTTATATTCCCGGTGATATCGAGCTTGTACGACGTTGGTATGATAACAAGGGCCGCTATCATGAGTGCACGTTGTACCCTAGTAATTTATATAGAGATTGTAAAAGACCTTCAGCTGATAATCCAGAACTTAGGATACAGGTAGGGAATTCTGCAGATCCAGCAAATAATCACTTTGATGCTCTAGAAAAGCTAAAAGCAATTGCTAATGTTGATTTCAAGGCATATGTCCCTCTTTCTTATGGCGACAAGGCGCATGCGACGAAAGTTATTAATTTGGGCTATGAGACTTTCGGAGATAAGTTTGTTCCTTTAACTGAAATGCAACCCTTAGATGACTACATAAAATTCCAGAATACGCTGGATATCGCTATATTCAACCATAAAAGGCAGCAAGCGATGGGTAATACTATTTCCTTGTTAGGTATGGGGAAAACAGTATATCTGCGTAGTGATGTAACTCATTGGTCATTTCTGCAGAGCATCGGCTTAACTGTCTATGACATAGAAAAAGACGCTATTACCAAAGGTGAACCTGAGGCACTTGAGAATAATAAAAAGCGTGTCAGAACATACTTCTCCATAGAGAATCTGACTAGGCAATGGAGCTCGATTTTTGAGGTGTAAATGGCTTACTTAAACTTTGCTGAATTAAAAAATATTGGTTTTAAAAAGCTAGGACGAAACGTCAAAATTAGCGATAAAGCAGCTATCTACAATCCAGAGCTAATTGAGATTGGCGACAACTCCCGTATCGATGATTTTTGTATTTTATCTGGAAACATTGTTGTAGGTCGATTTTGCCACATAACGCCCATGTGTTTATTAGCTGGTGGTGAGCCCGGTATAAAATTAGCAGATTTTTGTACTCTTGCTTATGGAGTCAAGATTTTCTCACAGTCCGATGACTATTCAGGCACTAGCATGGTGAACTCTCTTATTCCCAAAAAATTTAAGCGGGAAACCTTTGCGCCAGTTGTGTTAGAAAAACAAGTGATCATTGGTGCCGGTTCTATGGTGCTACCCGGTGTGATTATCGCGGAAGGTTGTTCTGTGGGCGCAATGTCTTTAGTAACCAAGAGCACCACAGCATGGGGTATTTACCTTGGTATTCCCGCCAAACGTTTTAAAGAACGAAGTAAAGCGCTGCTTGAGTTGGAGCGCGATTTTTTGAATGAGAACAAATAATGATACCTTTTAATAAACCTCCCTATACGGGAAATGAAGATAAATATGTGCTGGATGCTATGCGCAGTGGGAAAATGTGTGGTGACGGCAAGTACACTAAGAAGTGTAAAGATTGGTTTGAAGAAAAAACAGGCTGTGCAGGTGCTTTGTTAACGCCATCTTGCACGGCTGCTCTGGAGATGGCTGCATTTTTGATTGATATAGGGCCCGGCGATGAAGTTATCATGCCAAGTTATACCTTTGTTAGTACAGCTAATGCGTTTGTTTTAAGAGGAGCAAAAATTGTTTTTGTAGATATTCGTCCTGATACAATGAATATTGATGAAACAAAAATAGAAGCTGCCATTACTTCCAAGACAAAAGCTATAGTTCCCGTGCACTATGCGGGCGTAGCTTGCGAAATGGATAGCATCATGGCACTTGCTGAGCGCTATCAATTATTTGTTATTGAGGATGCTGCGCAGGGCATGATGAGCCGCTATAAAGGCAAACCACTTGGAACTCTGGGACATATAGGAGCATTTAGTTTCCACGAAACCAAGAACTACACCAGTGGAGGCGAAGGTGGTTTATTGTTGATCAATGATGCACGGTTTTTACAAAGAGCGGAAATTATTCGTGAGAAAGGGACCAATCGCAGCCTGTTTTTCCGTGGTCAGGTAGATAAGTACACTTGGGTTGATATTGGCAGTAGTTTTCTTCCTAGTGACTTGCAGGCCGCTTACCTTTGGGGCCAGCTTGAAAAAGCAGATGATATAAACCAAGACCGCCTGCAAACTTGGAATCAATACTACGAAGCGTTTAAAGAACTTGAACAAGCTGGGCTGTTGCAGTTGCCTGCTAAACTTGAGCATTGCCAGCATAACGCACATATGTTTTATCTGAAGCTGAAAGGGCTCGAAGAACGAACAGCATTTATTAATCACCTTAAGCAGAATGATATTATGGCGGTGTTTCACTATATCCCTCTTCATACAGCACCTGCTGGCATTAAATATAGCCATTTTCATAGCGAGGATGCCTATACAACTAAAGAAAGTGAGCGATTAGTTAGATTGCCACTTTACTACGGCATGCTAGCTAAGGATATCAATGCTGTAATTAACAAAGTGCGCGGTTTTTTCATTTGAACATTAAGAAAATCATTGCTTTTTCTATTGGCCCAATTGGTTCTGCGGTAATTGGGCTAATCTCATTACCTATAATTGCTTGGTATTTTTCTCCGAATGATGTCGGTCGACTTGCAATGCTTCAAGTCGTTATTAGTTTTTCAATTCTGTTATTTAGCTTAGGTTTAGATCAAGCATATGTTCGAGAGTACCATGTAGTAGATGATAAGCATGCCCTTTTAAAAGAAGTGATGTTTCCCGGTTTATTCATTTTGATAGTCGTCATTACGCTATTTTGTTTTTTTTCATTTTCGGCTTCTAATTTATTGTTTGCACTAGATTCGGTGTTAATCTCTTTTTTTGTTGTTTTGTCTATATTTTTTAGCTTTATTTCTCGTTATCTTAGTTTAATACTTAGAATGCAGGAAAGAGGAATAGCTTTCTCTGTTAGTCAAATTATGCCAAAGGTAATATTCCTATCATTAGTAGTATTTTTTGTTTTAATTAAAAACAACCTACTCTTCACGGAGCTAATAGTCGCAAACTTTTTTTCTATATCTACTGTGCTAGTTTTATTAGGTTGGAATACTCGTCTCGTGTGGAAAAGAGCATTGCGTGCTGAGATTGATATTGCAAGATTAAAACAAATGATTAATTATTCACTTCCTCTAATTGGTAGCGGCATCGCATTTTGGGGATTAACTAGTACTGACAAAATTTTCTTAAGGAGTTTTTCTAGTTTCAGTGAATTAGGAGTGTATTCTGTTGCACTTAGTTTTGCTTCTATAGCTCTTATATTTCAAGCAATATTCACCACAGTTTGGGTGCCCACTGTATATCAGTGGACTTCTAGTAATTTGTGTATTAAGAAAATTCAGCAAGTGACAAATGCTGTAGCTGTAGTTGTTTTAATCATATGGTCGCTAACCGGAATGTTCTCTTGGGTTATAAGTTATATACTTCCTGGCGAGTATGCTGAAGTACAATACATTCTATTGTTAGCTATAGCTTATCCTTTGCTATATACCTTATCTGAAGCTACTGGTATTGGGATCGGTGTAACAAGGAAAACTTTATTCTCTTTGTTAGCAGCACTAATAGCTTTACTTATTAATTTAGTTGGGAATTGGTATTTGATTCCTATTTATGGTGCACGTGGTGCAGCTGCGGCTTCCGCATTTGCTTTTTTCACTTTATTTGTTATAAGGACGGAAGCTAGTTCAAGAATTTGGCTGAAATTAGATAACTGTAAAATTTACTTGTCTATAGTTCTGCTGTTATCAGTTAGTTTAGTGACAAATATTTTCTTACCACCGTTTACCTATGTTTTTTTAGCTTTTTTATTATCATTTTTGACTTGCTGTTTTTTATTCAAAAAAGATATCAGTAGCTTGTGTAAATTGGGCTTTGGTTATGTATCTTCACTAAAGACTAGGTAAGGCTTAATTTTATATGCTTATTTACTTGCTTTGCGTGCTTATTATACTATTGTTTAAAATTGCATCTATAAAAAATGATAGATTGAACTCTATTTTCTTTATTTGTATTCTAATTTATTTATTCTTTATAGCTGGATTTAGAGGGAGTGTAGGATCTGACACTGCAGTATACGCAGATATTTACATGGTCTACCTACAAGAAAATTACCCCGTTTTTGGCTTTAGATTCGAGCCAGCTTTTATATTACTAATGAAAGTCTGTTCATTTTTTAGTGACGACTATCAACTGGTTTTAATAGTGTATTCTTTTTTGCAAAGTGTTTTCCTTTATCTTGTTTTGGTTAGGGTTAGATATCCATTCTTTTTTATTTTGGTGTATGTTTTGGTATTCTATTTACAGTTTCACCTTAACACTATTCGGGTTGGTCTTGCTGTTTTAATTTTTATCTATTCGTTGCAGCAAAATTCAACTAGAAGAAGCGTGATTTTTTTGGTGTTGGCTTTGTTAAATCACTTTTCAATTTTGCTCTTAATCCCTATTTGGGTTATCTATAAAAATATGCTTAACTGGAAAGTGGTTGTCGCCTTAACCTTAACTGCTACACTCTTATTTTTTGCTATTTTTGATTATTTTTTAATTAAGGTTGCTCTATATTTCCATGAGAAAGATAGCAAAATATCTCTGGGTGGGGTCGCGTTAGTTCTTTTTATTTCACCTTTTTTATCTTATCTAGCGCTTTCCATGCTGCGGATGAAGATTTCTTTGAAAATGTTAGCGTATAACAGTCTTTTAGTAATTTCCGTTTTAGGTATCCTATATGTCGATATATTTTACCGACTTTATACACTGTTAGGTTTTTTCATTCTGTTTCTGATAGCGAATGATCAGCTTGGATTTAAGAAACAGTTTAGCAAGGTCGTATTCAGTTCTGTCTTTGTACTTTCCATCACAGTGCCTGCCGTTCATTCGGTTGTTATGGAACAGAGCAATGTAGCCAGAGTAAATGGCGTTAGTTCAGTGGAGTATAGGTATACTTTTATTCCGTATAGTTTTTTCTTTAATGAGTAACTCTCATTTAATTTTTCTTAGGTAAGCTTATGTTGAAGAAAGGTGCTCATGTATCGCTCATTTTTTCTAAAGGAAGAATGTCCGGTGTGAAAAACAAAATCGAACAATTTTCATCTCACTTTAATGACAATAATGTGGATGTATATGTTTTGAATCGAGAGTTTGATGGCGTAATAAATGGGGTGATATATATAAATTATGATAATCTACCAATGGCCCGTTTTGCTAGGATAGCACGGTTCTATTTAATAAAAAGCCTTATCGATTTTAGTTGCTATGACTACGTCTTTTTGCGATATCCGCTATTTGATTTTTCTGCTCTACTCTTCCGAAAAGAGCTAGGTAAGGTCTATTTTGAGCATCACTCAATAGAGCTTAACGAAATTAAAAAAGCGGGTTTCCCTTTTTTATTTAAACATGTGCAGTATTTCTCTGAATTACTTTTTGCGCCATTATTTTTAAAGAAATGTTTGGGGCATTTGTCGGTAACTAGTCAGATATCCAGCCATCAGAAATCAAGATTTTCTGGCTTGGGTAAATATATTGTTTTTTCTAATGGTATTTCTTTATCAGACACCGATGTTGTTTCATCAAAGGAAAGTATAGCTGGCTCATTAACTAATAACGATTCGTTGCAAGTTGTCTTTGTTGCCTCTGAGTTTAAGTCTTGGCATGGCCTTGACAGGCTGATTTCGTCATTGAAAAATTACCACGGTGAAAAGCCAATTGTTGTTAATCTAGTCGGTTTCGTATCTGACCAACTTCTTGGTGACATCCAGAGCCTCTACAACCAAAAGGTGAGCTTTATTTTACATGGCAATAAAAGTAAAAAGGATACACTTGCTATTATAAATAACTCGCATCTCGGAGTGGACAGTCTAGCGTTAGACCGTATTGGTTTTGAAGTATCTTCAACTCTTAAGTCTAAAGAGTATGTGTTGCTTGCCAAGCCTTTTATTTCTGCAACGGTAGATCAAGATTTACAGTGCTATGAAGGAACTGTGTGGAAGAAAGTTGACTGTCAAGACGACTGTTTTGACTTTGACTGTATTGTTTCATGGCATGAATCAATTCGTAACGAAGCAATATCTTTCCCTAAAGAAACGCTATCTTGGCAATACAAGGTAAGAGAGTTAGTAAAAGAAGTTACTTCTTAGCTTTTTTATGTGAACTTTATACTTAATTTTATATTTATATAAATGACGGTATTTTGCAAACGATTTAGTGTTTTGACTTATTAAGTTTTTAGGTTTAATGGTTGATACTTTGTTATTATTTTAGGTGTGAATTTTTTAATGTTGTGTAAGTGGTTTTGAATCCTTTGAAACTTAACTTGCTCGTGAATAATTTATTTTAATATGGTTATATCATGAATGTTCTTATATTGTCTTCTGTGATTAGACAGTTTTATTTGTTTGAGTCTAATAATATTTTGGCGCTGAGAAAGCTGGGCTATAACGTATGTGGTATTGCAAATTGCGATGGAGATGAAGATCTTAGAATTAAAAAAATTGATATTCCTATTCATCATGTCGACATAAAAAGAAGCCCTTTTGATATAAGAAATATATTAGCACTCTGGAACGTCTTGAAGTTCACTAGAATCAATAAAGTCGATATTATTCACTGCCATTCTCCTATTGGTGGTGTTGTCGGGAGATTAGTAAAGTTGTTTAATCCTAGTATTAAAGTAATTTATACGGCGCACGGATTTCATTTTTACCGTGGCTCTAGTTTTACCTCTTGGCTGATTTATTTCCCAGTGGAATGGATCCTTTCATTTCTGACTGATTGTCTAATTACCATTAACAACGAAGACTTTATGGTCGCAAAGTCGAGGCTGAGTTCTAAGAAAACAGTTTATGTACCAGGAGTCGGTGTTGACGAAAGCAGATTTAATGTTGTTCCCATGTTAAGTAGAGCCCAACTAGGGCTAAAACAAACTCAGTTTGTAATACTGTGTGTTGGTGAGTTTATATCTAGAAAAAATCATATTTCTTTGATAAAAGCAATATCTATTCTGAATCCTAGGGATAATTTAAAAGTACTTCTTTGTGGTAGAGGTGTACTAGAGAGTTCGTTGAAAAAAGTTGTCAGAGATCTAGGGCTTGATGATATTGTAAATTTTATGGGATATAGGAACGACATAGACCAGATAGTAGCATTGTCTGATGTTTTTGTTTTTCCCTCGTATCAAGAGGGACTTCCTGTTTCGGTTATGGAGGCAATGCTAAGCGGTTTGCCCGTTATTGCGAGTAATATTCGTGGCGTTAGTGATTTGATCGATGACGGTAAAGGTGGCTTTCTAGTTGAACCGGACGACGTATCAACATTAGCAAATAAAATAAATGAGCTAATGTCTGATCCGATAAAGTCTGATAGCATGTCACGTTATAATCAGGAGAAAATACGAGATTTTACTTCAGTTTCAGTACTTGAGAAAATGCTGTCAGTATACTCTGATTGTGTCTCGACTGAGCGCTAGTATCCAAGGCAGTTTTCAATGTCGGCTTTACGTTTTTACAAGGAGCTTTGAAATAAATGTTAATACGGGCAGCAAAAGAAAGTGATATCGATTCTGTTGTTATAGTTCATATCAAGGCTTTTGACGGTTTTTTCTTAACTATGCTTGGTGAAGATTTCCTTCGAAGGTTATACACAGCCTTTTTGCTAGAAAAGTCAGGTATTTTTAGGGTCGTTACCGATAGTGAAAATAACATTGTGGGTTTTACTGCAGGTACATCTGCTCCCGATTTATTTTTTTCTGCATTAAGAAAGAAGAGATGGTTTTCTTTTTTAGTGGCTGCGTTTCCTGGTGTTTTAAAACATCCTGTTAAAGTGTTACGTAAACTCTATTATGCACTGTTTTACAAAGGTGATAAGCCTGCTGAGCTATTATCTTCAGCTTTATTAAGTAGTATAGGCGTGTTGCCAGAGATGAGTGGTAAGTCAATTGGTAAAGTGCTTCTGGCTGATTTTGAGCAACAAGTGAGGTTAGTGAATGGTAGTTGCTTGTATCTGACGACAGATAAGTTTGGTAATGAGAGTGTAGTATGCTTTTATACTAAAGCTGGTTACAAGGTTGAAAGTGAATTTACTCAACCAGATGGCCGGCAAATGTTGCGTTTAATTAAACATCTTTAATGTTTTGAGGCTTTATGTCAGAAAATAAATTTCTTCCTTTTGCGTTACCTGAAATCGGTGAAGAGGAAATCAATGAGGTTGCGCATTCTTTACGATCTGGCTGGATTACTACCGGCCCGAAAGCTAAACAGTTTGAAGCAGATTTTAGTGCGTTTTTAGGTGATACTACGCTGGAGTCGATCGCCGTAAATTCAGCTACTTCTGGTTTGCATCTGGCACTCGAAGCCGTTGGCGTTGGCCCCGGTGATGAAGTAATTGTACCAACTTATACTTTTACCGCGACTGCCGAGATTGTACGCTATTTGGGCGCTACGCCTGTTTTGGTAGATGTAGATGCTAACACTTTTAATATGACTGCTGCTACCTTTTCTGCAGCTATAACTGACAAAACGAAAGCCGTTATGCCGGTTCACTTTGCTGGTCTGGCTTGTGATATGGCTCCCATTATTGCGCTCGCAAAGCGGTACAACATCAAGGTTATTGAAGATGCGGCTCATGCACTTCCAACCCGCTATCAGGGTGAAATGGTTGGCGCATTAGACAGTGATATTACGGTTTTTAGTTTTTATGCCAATAAAACTATGACCACCGGTGAAGGCGGTATGGTGGTGACACGCCACCCAGAGCTGGCGAAACGTTGTAAAGTTATGCGTTTACATGGTATTAGCCGTGATGCTTTTGATCGCTATGTTTCAACAAAACCAGCTTGGTTTTATGAGGTTATTGCCCCGGGCTTTAAATACAATATGCCGGATATCGCGGCTGCAATTGGCATTCATCAGCTTAAGCGTTTGCCTGCATTTCAGGAAAAGCGCGAGCAGATGGCTCGTGTTTACTTTGACGCCTTTAAAGATTTACCTCTGGAAATGCCGTCCGCGGCGACTGGTGATGATGTGCATGCCTGGCATTTATTCCCGGTAAAAATAAAGCCGGAAGCGGGAATTGAACGTGCACGCTTTATCGAAAAAATGGCAGAGCTGGGAATAGGTTGTTCAGTCCATTTTATTCCACTGCACCTACACCCATACTGGCGCGATACCTATAATCTAACGCCAGAGATGTTCCCTGTTGCACAACGAATATTCGAACAGGAAGTGTCGTTACCCCTGTATACCAAGATGACCAGCGAAGATCAGTTGCGGGTTATTGCTGCGGTAAAACAGGTATTGCTGAATGCTTAAGCGGTTGTTTGATTTACTTTGCGCGGCCTTGGGGTTGGCCGCGCTGTTGCCTGTACTGGTGTTGATAGCTATTTGGATTAAACTTGATTCGCCAGGCCCGGTGTTTTTTCGGCAGGTAAGAGTGGGGCGTTTTGGTATCCCATTTCGCATTCACAAGTTCCGAACCATGCGCGTTAACGCTGAGCAAGGCGGCCGTTTAACTGTTGGGCGCGATAGTCGTATTACACGCTCAGGTCATTTGTTACGTAAAACCAAGCTTGACGAGTTACCGCAACTGATTGATGTCTTGATCGGTAACATGAGCTTAGTTGGGCCGCGACCAGAGGTTCAGGAGTTTATTGACTGCTATCCCGACGATATTAAAGCAAAGGTTCTTTCCGTCCGGCCGGGAATCACTGATCGCGCATCAATTGAAATGGTGGATGAAAATGAAATTCTGTCGAAGTATCCAGAACCCCGTCAAGCATATATTGACCATATTTTGCCGATAAAGCAGCGCTATTACGTTGAGTATGTCGATAATCATGGTGTGCTTACTGACATCAGGATCATTCTCGGCACCATTCTGAAGATTATTAAAAGAAGTTAATAAACGGAGTTTAGTTTTTGAAACGCCAATATTTCGGTACCGATGGTGTACGCGGTAAGGTTGGTACCTTTCCGATGACGGCAGATTTTGCCATGAAGCTGGGGTGGGCTGCCGGTAAAGTACTTGGCGCCGCCGGCACCAAGGAAGTATTAATTGGTAAAGATACCCGTGCCAGTGGTTATATGCTGGAATCGGCCCTGGAAGCCGGTTTGTCGGCTGCTGGGGTGAATATTGCTTTAGCCGGCCCTTTGCCTACGCCGGCGGTAGCCTATTTAACTTCTACTTTCCGTGCCGATGCCGGGGTAGTGATCAGTGCTTCGCATAATCCCTATTATGATAACGGCATTAAGTTTTTCTCCAACAGCGGTACCAAGCTTACCGACCAGCAAGAGGCCGAAATAGAAGCCTTGCTGGAGCATGCTTTACAATATGGTATTGATTACGCCAGTAGTGAAAAACTGGGTAAGGCGCGCCGTATTGATGATGCGCCCGGCCGTTATATTGAGTTTTGTAAAGGCACTTTCCCTAATAGCTTAAGTCTCGCTGGCCTGAAAATTGTGGTGGATTGTGCAAACGGTGCTGCCTATAAGGTGGCGCCAGCAGTATTTCGCGAGCTGGGCGGCGAGGTAGTAGCCATTCACGACAAGCCGGATGGTATTAATATTAACGCCCATTGTGGCGCTACCCACCTCGACAGTCTGGCCGCTGCTGTTGTAGCACAACAAGCACATTTAGGCCTGGCACTTGACGGTGATGCCGATCGCATTATGTTAGTTGACCATAATGGAGTGGTGGTCGATGGCGATGAAATTCTGTATATGCTGGCCAGCACTGCTAAACAAAATGGCACCTTACAAGGTGGTGTAGTAGGCACCCAAATGGCTAACCTGGGATTGGAGCTGGCGTTAAAGGCGCTGGAGATTCCTTTTGTCAGGGCCAAAGTAGGCGACCGCTATGTGCTGGAGCAGCTAAAAGCTCATAATTGGGTGATTGGCGGCGAGAACTCCGGTCATATTTTATTGCTGGATAAAGTAAGCACCGGCGATGCCATTGTAGCTGCGTTACAGGTATTGGCTGCGATGCTGCAAAGCGGCAAACCACTGGCTGAATTTAAGCTGGGTATGCAAAAGCTGCCGCAAGTGCTGATTAACGTGCGGGTAGAAGGCGATGCCGCTGCAATACTGCAATCTGATGCTGTTAAACAAGCAGTAAGCGCTGCAGAGCACCAATTAGCCGATAGCGGCCGGGTGTTACTGCGTAAATCCGGCACCGAACCGCTTATTCGGGTAATGGTGGAAGCGGTGGATGCAGAGCTTTGCCGGAAAATGGCGGAGATGATTGCTTACGCTGTTAAAAGTTGAACTATTATTGTGTTTTAACTTTTTTGTAATAAAGCGGAGACAAGGATGTCAAAGTTTACTTTCCCACCTCGTATCATTCATCACGGAGCAGTCGACGGTGTTACTGGTTCGTGTCATGAGTATCAATTATCCCCTGATTACGCTGTATTAATCGACTGCGGTCTGTTTCAGGGCGACGAACAGGGTAGCGGCAACAAAGCCAACCTAGCTATCAATTTTCCCATTTCCCATATCCGCGCCCTTATCGTTACGCATGTCCATATCGACCATGTTGGTCGCGTTACGTATTTGTTAGCAGCTGGTTTTTCTGGCCCGATTTATTGTTCGGAAGCCTCAGCTCATCTATTACCTTTAGTACTTGAAGACGCCCTTAAGGTGGGCGTAACGTAAGCGTAACGCCAACCACACCTTGCGGTGTGGCTGGTGATCAGTAAGGCAGGAGTTGCTGTAGTTTCTCTTGGGTATTGGCTTTGGGTAGCTCGGTTAATAAGCGGCATAGGTAATCATACGGCTCCAGTCCGTTGATTTTTGAGGTCTCGACCAGGCTGTACAGTGCCGCACTGGCTTGTGCTCCCGTCTTGGTATTAGCGAACAACCACGCCTTGCGACCAATCACAAACGGTTTGACGGCGCGCTCAGCACGGTTGTTGTCAATATTAAGTCTACCATCATCCAGATAGCGGACAAGCTTGGGCCACTGATTCAGGCTATACGTGATAGCCGCTCCCAGTAAACCTTCTTTCGTGACACTCTCGCTTGATTTATCCAACCAGCTTTTAAATTGCTCCAACAGTGGCTTGGCTAGCGTTTGCCTGGCTTCATACTTCTTATCAGGCGGCACGGTTTTTAATTTACTCTCCAGTGCATAGAGTTTCTGGATGTGGTTAAGGGCTACATCCGCCTTACCCGTTTTGCCTTTGCCCTGCGCTTTTTGGGCTTCGACGAACTTACGTCTGGCATGTGCCCAGCATCCGACTAAGGTTGCGTGGGTTTTCTCATATCCGGCATAACCATCAACCTGCAGGTAACCGCTAAACCCCGCCAGGAAGTCGGTGGGATGTTTGCTGCTGCGGCTATCCTGATAATCAAACAGTACCAGTTTGGGGCCGGTACTTTTTTCTAAGCCACAGCCATATACCCACATGTAGCAGGTGCTTTTCTCAACATCCAGCACATTAACCGTGGTTTCATCTGCCCACAGCACCGGCTGTTTCAGAAGCTCAGCTTTCATTAACGCCAGTAGCGGTTTCAGTTTCTCTGCGCAGGTTATTAGCCAACGACTCATCGTTTGACGGCTAAGCTCAATACCGGCCTGATTAAACAACTGCTCCTGACGGTACAGCGGTAAGCCATAGTGCATTTTGCTGCTGATGATTTGGGCAAGCAGACTCGGTGTGGTCATGCTCTTAGGGATAACCGCCGGTGGCACATCGGCAATCTTAATGTCGACCTTCGTGCCATTGGTCTCACACTGCCGGCAGCTGTATTTGAGCCGCACGTTTCTAAGCACCCGGATTTGTGCCGGTACGAACTCGATTTGCTCACTGACTTCCTCACCCATTTGATGTAGCGCATGGCCGCAGCAGGTACAAGTTTTATCGTCAATGTCATGTATAACATCAACGCGCGGCAGCTCAGGGGCAATCCGTGGGCGGCGTGGCTTAGCAGCTTTCTTAGCGCTCTCGGTCGTCTGAGTATCTGGCTCTGTCGCTACTGACTCGTCTTCAATAAGCTGTTCGGCCTCATTTAACACCTCGCCTTCACCTTCATAGGTTTCACTGCTGGGGCTAAATTTCTGGTACTTCTTCAGGTTGTAACGCTCCAGCAACTGCTGCAACTTGTCCGACAGCTGCTGGTTAACCCGCTCTAATTTGGCGATGCGTTTATCTTTCTGCGTGAGTTTTTTCTCATGCTTAGCAAGCAGGGCAGTCTGCTCAAGCAGCATTTTCTTGAGCAGTGCAACGTCATCAGGTAAGGTGTCTGGTATCTTTTTCATGGCCGCCATTATAACGGCCAATTTAGCTAAGTGCTTGGTAAGATTTAGATTGTTTTGGATGCGATCATAAGGATTTATAGCCGATCGTCATATCAGCCCACGCTTTGGTAATGCAGTGGCTGATGGGCGGTGATTTTTTGAATATCGACACCTTGCAACAGCCAATGCCATTGCTGCTCGCTAATAGACAGGATTTTGCCTGGCATCTGCCGTGGCCAGCGGAACTTGTCTTTTTCAAGCCTTTTGTACCACAGGCAAAAGCCGGTGCTATCCCAGTACAGCACTTTTAACCGGGTACGCTGCTGATTACAAAACACAAACAGTGCGCCGCTAAATGGCGAGAGCTGCATCTCTTGCTCGACTAGCAAGGATAAGCCATTAATGGATTTGCGAAAGTCGACTGGCTGTTTATGCAAATAGACCTTGGGCACATCGAGGAACATTTTCATGGTCAGAGCGCTCTTAGCAAGGCCGCTAACCACAGCGCATCGGTGCCGGCTGGAAACTGCAATTCCACATCACGCTTACGGAGTAAAATGGATTGATTCAGCTGCAAACCCTGTGGCGTCAGCTCAACAAAGCCACCGTCATCATCCTGAAACGCCAGCAACTGACGCTTGCGATAACTAAAATATGTAGGAATGATGCCCTGACGTTTTGCAAATTCAGTTTGGGTGAGGCCACTTTGGGCTTGCTCGGCAAACAAGGCCAGCCATTGTTCTTTGGTACGGTGCATGATGATTACCCTGGCAGTTGATAATGGCAGACAGGGTAAAGTTGATCAGTTAGGATTGGAATGTGTGGTTGGCGTTACGCTTACGGCGTAACCCGTGACGAGCAACTTATTGCTGGTTTTCTAAGAGCGGTGGGGCGGCAAATTGTGCCTTGTAAGTTTAATACTTGGTTGCCGCTGCCTGTTGGGTATGCTGAGCTTACACCACAGTTTCGTTTGCAAAAAGCCGGGCATATTTTAGGCTCGGCTTACGTTGAAATTAAACACCAGGTTGCAGCTAAACCCTTTATCACTGTGTTTTCCGGTGACTTAGGAGCGCCATATTCCCCCTTATTGCCCGCGCCAAAACCGCCTTATGCTGCTGATGTTGTGGTAATTGAAAGCACCTATGGTGACAAGTTGCACGATAACCGGCGGGATAGGATTAAGCGTTTAGAGCAAGTATTACTGCATTCGTTGCAGGATAACGGCACTGTGTTGTTTCCGGCTTTTAGCATTGGTCGTACTCAGGAGTTACTATACGAGCTGGAAACGTTAATTCATCGGTTACGTGACAAAAAAATTCACCAGCATTTACGCTGGGATGAACTGACAGTCATTGTAGATTCACCTTTGGCCGCTAAATTTAATGTGGCTTACCAACAACTGGCAGCATGCTGGGATGACGAAGCAATAAAACGCTTGCGGGAAGGTCGCCACCCGCTAAATTTTAGCCAGCTGTATACTATTGATAGCCACGCAGAACATCTGGCGGCGGTAAATTTGCTTAGCAGTACCCGTAAACCTGCTATCGTTATTGCCGCCAGTGGTATGTGTGAGGGCGGAAGAGTGGTAAATTACCTGAAGGCTATGTTGGGTGATCCTGTGCATCAGGTAGTATTTGTCGGTTATCAAGCGCGTGGTACCCTGGGTGCGGCAATTCAGCAATATGGCCCGCGCGGTGGTTATGTTACTATTGATGGCCAGCGTATTGATATTAAGGCAGAAGTGTTAACATTAAGCGGCTATTCTGCCCATGCTGACCAGCAAGGGTTAATTCGCTTTATAAAAGGTATGCGCAAACGGCCACAGCAAGTGCGGATTGTGCATGGTGATGTTTCTGCGAAGAAAGCTCTGCAATCAGCTCTGGCTGCTTATGCGGATAAAGTGGTGATTGCTGAGTGAGAGTGGTGAGTGTTAAGTTTTTAGTGTTGAGTTTTTGCGTTAGATGGTGCTCTTAACTAAAAACTAAGCACTCATAATTCAACACTATAAAAGGGATTCTATGAAAGTCACAGTATTCGGTATTGGTTATGTTGGTCTGGTGCAGGCGGCGGTATTGGCCGAGGTGGGGCATCAGGTGCTTTGTGTCGATGTGAACGCCGAGCGGGTTGAGAATCTGAAGAAAGGCATCATCCCTATTTATGAGCCTGGCCTTACGCCCCTTGTTGAAAAGCATTTTGCCAGTGGTTATCTCAATTTTACTACCGACGCTCAGGCTGGTGTGCTGCATGGCGACGTGCAATTTATCGCCGTGGGCACGCCACCCGATGAAGATGGCTCTGCCGATTTACAGTATGTGTTGGCAGTGGCAAAAACTATCGCTACTTATATGCAGTCACCTAAGGTGATTATCGATAAATCCACGGTACCTGTTGGTACGGCCGACAAAGTTAAAGCAACCATTGCTTCAGTGCTGGCGCAGCGTGAGCAAGCCATTAATTTTGACGTGGTTTCTAACCCCGAATTTTTAAAAGAAGGCGCGGCAGTAAATGACTGTATGCGTCCGGACCGGATTATCGTTGGCACTTATGATGATCGGCCAAAAGATCTTATGCGGGAGCTATACGAGCCGTTCAACCGTAATCACGATAAGATGATTTTTATGGATGTGCGTTCGGCCGAACTAACCAAGTACGCTGCTAACTGTATGCTGGCGACAAAAATCTCTTTTATGAATGAAATGGCGAATCTCGCCGAATTACTTGGCGCGGATATCGAGGCGGTGCGAAAAGGCATAGGCTCGGATCCCCGTATTGGTTACCATTTTATTTATCCGGGTTGTGGCTACGGTGGTTCGTGCTTCCCCAAAGATGTGCAGGCATTGATTCGCTCATCTGAACAAATGGGCTATACACCAAGGGTGTTGCAGGCGGTTGAAGCGGTTAACAACAAACAGAAATTTAAATTACCAGAATTACTTAAACAGCATTTTGCAGGCGATCTTGCCGGTAAAACTATCGCAATCTGGGGCCTTAGCTTTAAACCAAACACTGATGATATGCGGGAAGCCAGTAGCCGTGTGTTAATGGAAGAGATGTGGCAGGCGGGTGCTAAAGTTCAGGCTTATGATCCGGAAGCGATGGAAGAAACGCAGCGTATCTATGGCGTGCGCGATGATTTAACGCTGGTTGGCACCAAAGAGGCCGCGTTAAAAGGTGCGGATGCGCTGGTAATTTGTACTGAGTGGCAACAATTCCGCGCCCCCGATTTTGAGCTGATTAAAGCGCAATTAAAGCAACCGGTAATTTTTGATGGCCGTAATCTGTTCGAACCAAAGCGCTTAGCGCTTCGTGGTTTTACCTACTATGCTATCGGTCGTGGTGATTCTGTTCGGAATCCGGCGTAGGGAACCGCTATGAAATTTCTGGTTACCGGGGCGGCAGGTTTTATTGGCTTTTATGTTTGCCAGCGTTTGTTGGCACTCGGTTATCAGGTTGTAGGCCTTGATAACCTAAATGATTATTATCCGGTACAACTTAAGCGTGATCGGCTGTCACAACTTCAAGATCATCCAGGCTTTCGCTTTGAGCAGTTAGATTTGGCCGATCGCGATGGTATTGCCGCCTTGTTTGCGCGCGAGCAGTTTCAGCGGGTTATTCACCTGGGCGCTCAGGCAGGGGTGCGGTATTCGCTGCAAAACCCTATGGCCTATGCCGACAGCAACCTGATTGGTACTTTGACCATTTTGGAGGGGTGTCGTCGGCACAATATTGAGCACTTGGTTTATGCCTCATCCAGTTCGGTTTATGGCATGAACAGTAAAATGCCCTTTAGTACCGGCGACCGGGTAGACCACCCGGTTTCCCTTTATGCCGCTACTAAAAAAGCCAACGAGTTAATCGCCCATTCATATAGCCACTTATACGGTATTCCTACTACAGGGTTACGCTTCTTTACGGTATATGGCCCTTGGGGACGCCCCGATATGGCGCCGTTTTTATTTACAAAAGCCATTTTAGCCGGCGAGCCAATTAAGGTGTTTAACCATGGCCAGATGTTGCGCGATTTTACTTATATCGATGATATTGTTGAAGGTGTAGTGCGTATTCAGGCGTTACCGCCTAAGCCAAATGCTGATTGGGACGGTAGCGATGCCAGCAGCAGTTTTGCGCCTTATAAGGTGTTTAATATAGGCAATAACCAGCCGGTTAAGTTAATGACCTTTATTGAAGCCATTGAAAAGGCCACGGGTAAAACAGCGGTAAAGCAATTTTTACCCATGCAGGCTGGTGATGTGCCGGCAACCTATGCCGATATTGATGATTTACAAGCTGCGGTAGGCTTTAAACCGGCAACTCCGATTGAGGAGGGGATGCAGCGGTTTGTGGACTGGTATCGTGGGTATTACAATGTTGAATGTTGAGTGTTGAATGTTGAATTTTGAGTAAAGCAAGGATTGATAATGGCAAATAATGTTGTGCGTAAAGCGGTGATTCCTGTGGCGGGTTTGGGAACCAGGATGTTGCCTGCTACTAAAGCTATTCCAAAGGAAATGCTGCCGGTTGTGGATAAACCTCTTATTCAGTATGTGGTGCAAGAGTGTATTGCGGCTGGCATAAAAGAAATTGTGCTGGTTACGCACTCATCCAAAAATAGCATTGAAAACCATTTTGATATCAGTTTTGAACTGGAATCTATGTTGGAAAAGCGGGTAAAGCGCCAGCTATTAGACGAAGTGCAGAATATCTGCCCGAAGGATGTGACTATTATGCACGTGCGTCAGGGGCAGGCTAAAGGGCTGGGCCACGCGGTGCTTTGTGCTCGCCCTCTGGTTGGGGATGTGCCCTTTGCTGTGGTTTTACCTGATGTGTTAATTGATGGTTACGACAGCGATTTAAAGCGCGATAACCTGGCGCATATGGCTAAGCTTTTTACCGATACAGGTGTTAGTCAGGTAATGGTAGAGCCAGTGCCGATGCAAAATGTGTCTAGCTACGGGGTAGCTGATGTTCAAGGTCATGCTTTAGCCGCAGGTGGCTCGGCTAGTATGACGGCTATAGTTGAAAAACCAAGACAGGAAGAGGCACCATCAAATTTATCAGTAGTGGGTCGCTATGTCTTTACACCGGATATCTGGGAAGCTTTGGAGTATACGCCTTTAGGTGCAGGGGATGAAATTCAGCTTACCGATGCTATAGCTATTTTGATGAAGGAACAACCTGTTAATGCCTACCACATTATCGGCCGAAGCCATGACTGCGGTAATAAGCTCGGCTATATGCAAGCCTTTGTTGAGTTTGGGTTGCGCGATAAGAATTTAGGCCCGGCTTTTAAGGAGTGGTTGGTCAAACAGCTGGGGGGTTAGAATGTTGAATGTTGAATGTTGAATGTTGAATGTTGAATGTTGAGGGCTTAGGGCTCAGTGTTTCGTTGCGGGTAATGAAATAGCCTTGCTTTGCTGCTATACTTGCACGCTAATTTGTTGTGTTTGGTGCCGGTAACTGAAACCGGTGCGATGGAGTAAAAAAATGCTTGCATGGTTGCTGGCGCTGCCGCGTTCGGCTAAGCGCATAATTTCAGTAGTAATAGATTCGTTGTTTTTAACCATGTCGTTGCTGTTGTCTTTTGTGCTTACCCAAAATGGTGATGTTAGCCAATTTCAGCTTATGGTGCTGGCGTTTGTTATAACGTTGCCGCTTACCTTACTGATTTTTACTAAGCTGGGTTTGTATCGCGCCGTAATTCGCTATGTTGGGCAACATGCCTTAGGTGCTGTTATTTTTGGCATCATAGGTAGTGGCGTGATATTAGCGCTATTGTTCGCGGTATTAGGTGTGCACGACAAAACCAATCTGGTGGTGGTGTATGCTTTGCTGGCATTGGTTACCTCAGGCGGGGTGCGTTTGGGCGCACGATTATTGCTTAGGCCCAATAATAACAGCCACAAAACCCGGGTACTTATTTACGGTGCCGGTTCATCTGGCCGGCAATTGGCTCAGGCATTGATTAACGGTGAACAGTATCATCCGGTGATGTTTGTCGATGATGATACCACCTTACAGCGTTCTACCATTTTGGGTATTCCGGTAAGCAGCCCGGACAATATCGCTGGTATTGTTAAACAACGTAATATCGGCCGTATTTTGTTGGCGATGCCTTCAGCCAGTCGCTCCCGGCGCCGTGAAGTATTAGACAAACTGGAAGAGCTGCCGATTCCGGTGTTATCCATTCCCGGTATGAGTGATTTAGTTGACGGCAGTATGCGTATTGACGAGCTGCAAGACGTTAAAATTGAAGACTTGTTAGGCCGTGACCCGGTAGCGCCGAAGAAGAAGCTGTTGCATGCCAATATCAAGGGCAAAGTGGTGATGGTAACTGGCGCCGGTGGCTCTATAGGTGCCGAATTGTGCCGGCAGATTATTCATTGCGAACCTACTACCTTGGTATTATTCGAACTGTCTGAATACTCGTTGTATGCCATCGAACGCGAGCTGAAACAAATTATCTGCAACGAGGGCTTGGATGTTAATTTAGTGCCGGTAATGGGCACGGTGCAGCGCCAAAGTCGTTTAGAAACGGTAATGCGCACCTTTGGTGTGCATACGGTTTATCATGCCGCGGCTTATAAGCATGTGCCTTTAGTTGAGTATAATGTGGTTGAAGGCGTGCGCAATAATGTGTTCGGCACCTGGTATACCGCCGAAGCGGCTATAAAGGCTGGGGTAGAAACCTTTGTACTAATATCTACTGACAAAGCGGTGCGGCCCACTAATGTCATGGGGGCGTCGAAGCGCTTGGCTGAGCTGGTGTTGCAGGGCTTGGCACAGCATCAAAGCCGAACCCGTTTTTGTATGGTACGCTTTGGCAACGTATTGGGGTCGTCTGGTTCCGTTGTACCGCTGTTTCGCGAACAAATTCGTAAAGGTGGCCCAATTACTGTTACCCATAAAGATATTATTCGGTACTTTATGACCATACCAGAAGCCTCGCAGTTGGTTATTCAGGCCGGTGCTATGGGTAAAGGCGGTGATGTTTTCGTACTGGATATGGGCGAACCGGTAAGAATAGCCGATTTAGCTCGTCGTATGGTGCACCTGATGGGGTTAGAAGTGCGCGATGAAGAGCATCCGCACGGTGATATTGAAATTAAATACAGCGGTTTACGGCCAGGTGAAAAACTGTATGAAGAGCTGTTAGTCGGCAACAATGTGCGTAAAACCGATCATAGCCGTATTATGGCTGCAGACGAAGTATGTTTAACCTGGCCAGAAATGTTGCATTTATTGCAGCGTTTAGACAGGGCCTGTGAGCAATTTGCCGTTGAAGACATTATTGAGCTGATCCGCAGTGCTCCAACAGAGTTTAATTATAGTAATGCCACCAGTGATTTGGTGGTAAATGCAGCCTGTGCCTTAGAAACGGTAAAACAATTTGCGGTGCTGGCAAAAGATAAAATGCCACCCGTGGTTACGCCTGCAGCTGCAAGCGAACAACAAATTGCCTGATTTTTTGGCTAAAGATGAATTTATGTCAACCGTGTTTGGTTGCTAAAGGGCACAAATTAAGTTAATCTTGTCGCAGTTTAACAGTTCATTAAAAGAGGGAAGAACGATGAAAAAATTAGCTGTTGCAGCCTTGGCGCTGACAATGACTTTCGGTGCACAGGCACAACAAGAAGGTGCGGGTGGAAGTGCCACTGCAACTTTCGGTTCTATTACAGTTGCATCGTTGACAGCAATTGGCGTAACCGCTGCAGTTGCTGCAGCTATTGTGTCAAACTCGCAGAATAATCCGGTAATACCAACTGATCCTACGGATCCAGAATTTACGTTAATTTGTAACGAAGGTGATGGCGTACCAGTTGCCGGTGTTTGTACTAACAATGGCGTAACCGTAACTGTTACCGGTACCGGTACCGCCACCAGCACCATCACAGTGCCAGTTGTTACTACTTACCCAGCTATTGTTACTCTAGTTAACTAAGCTTGATAATATTAAAAGCCGCCAATAGGCGGCTTTTTTTTCGTTTTTTTACGGAGATACAGTGGCTATGGCTGGTTTTCGGCTTAGTGTGCTCATTGCAATAGGGCTGTTTTTACCAGCCTGCTCGGGTACCTATAAAAGTTATATTGATATGTTTCAGGTTGCGCTGGCATCAAAGCAAGATGTAAATCTTTCTTATAAGACATTGCTGGAGGCTCCTAACGATTTTCTTTATGTTCGATCTGGTGACCAACCGCAGGCGGCTTTGGGCTTAATGTATATTGAGCAAAACCAATATAAATGGATTTCGGCGACTAAAGAGTTGTTGGTAACAGAGCGCGGGCGTATTGTGCGAACCAGTGGTTTAGCTAATGATTTGTTGCACCTTAGCAATAGATTTTCGGACCCGTTAAAAGCAGCAGACCAGGCTGGTGCCAGCTGGTTACGTAGCGCTGATTGGCAAAATGGTGAGTACGGTTATGTTATTCGCTCTGATTTTCAGAGCCAGGCAGGGCATTATTTAACCTTTTTTAATCAGCAGATTGCGGTTACAAAAGTAGTTGAAACCCTGCATTATGATAACCCTTCAAGTTATTGGCGCTTTGATGGTAGCTGGCAAAATGTTTTTTGGCTGGACGCCACAACCGGAGCCGTATTACAAAGCCAGCAACAGTTGGCACCAGGTATGGCGCCCTTGCAATTGATCTTTATTAGTGAGGTTGTGCGCCATTTACAGCGAACTGGTGTGGTAATACCAGAGGATGCGACATGAATTTCAAATTCCTTTTAATGACGTTGTTGCTGCCAGCAATGCTAATACCAACGGCAGTAAATAGCGCAACGGTGACGGTTAAAATTAACCAAAAAAGCTACAGTTTTACTGAGCGCCCCAGATTGGATGAGGTATTGGCGCCTCAGGCACTGAGCCAACAGTGGTACTGGCCAGCCAGTAAGCTGTTTGTATTAAATAACCAGCCCGCTTTGCAGCGGCAGCAAATTATACAACAGCTGCAAACTTTAACCGGGCAGGCAGACGATAACTTATTGCCTGCCTTAGCCGCGTTGCAAAATGAGCTGTCGGGTTGGCAGTTAGGGCAGCGTATTCCTATTCGTATTGATTACGATTTAGCCAGGGCGAATATTGCACTTAATCCACGTTTTGAGGCTGGAGAATACCTTTTGCTATTAACGGAGCGGCCTGCCGAGGTGCATTTTTTTGGTGCCCTGCGGCAGAGTGTGACGATGGAGCATCGAGGTGCGGCTGCTGTACGTGATTATCTTAACGATTTGGCGTTATTACCGGATGCAGATAAAGAGCAGGTAACCATTATTCAGCCAGATGGCGTTGTGTTAAAAGCTGGCGTTCAATCCTGGAATAAACAACATATCGAATTAATGCCTGGCGCTATGGTATATGTACCTTTTGCTCAAGGCTGGTTTTCGGCAGATTTCTCTAAGTTAAACCAGCAGATCCCCGCGCTGGCTGTGCATAGGATGTACTGATGCAAGGAACTACTCCTATTTTTAAACGTTCGGTGCTGGCCTTGTTATGTATGCCAGCTTCTGCTTTGGCAGAACAGTTACCTACTACCTGGCAGCAAGCCCCGGTTTCAGTAACGCAAGGTGTGCATGGTGGTGTTGGTCTATGGCAAACCCCGACCGCTCGCATGGCTGAAGAAGGCAATGTGTCGCTTAACTATACTGATAACCAGGAATACCGTTTTTGGTCGGTAAGTATTCAGCTTTTTCCGTGGATGGAAGCTACTGCCCGTTATACCGACGTGCGTACCCGTTTGTATAGCGATTCCGAGGGATTCAGTGGTGATCAGAGTTATAAAGATAAAGGGCTGGATGTTAAATTTCGGCTATGGCAAGAAAGCCAGTATTTGCCTGAGATGTCTGTGGGCTTTAGGGATTTTGGTGGTACCGGCTTACTTGAAAGTGAATTTGTTAACTTTAGTAAACGCGTCGGGGATTTCGATTTTCACTTAGGCATGGGGTGGGGCTATCTGGGGGCTGCCGGTAATATTACTAACCCCTTTTGTGAGGTGCGTGACAGCTTTTGCGAACGCCCCGGCGAGTTTAGTGGGCAAGGCGGTAAGATCGAGTATAAAAAGTTTTTTAAGGGGTCAGCGTCGGTTTTTGGTGGAGTAGTATATCAAACGCCCTGGCAGCCGCTAAGCCTGAAACTGGAATACGAGGGTAACAATTATTCCCGTGACTTCGCTGGCGAGTTACCCCAGGACAGTCGCTGGAACTTAGGTGCCAATTATCAATGGCAGGATTTTACCTTCGATATCAATTATCAGCGCGGTAATACCTTTGGTTTCGGTGTGCATTATGCGTTTAATATGCATACTGCTAAGCAGGTAAAAATTAAACCGGCGATGTTACCAATTGAAAATGCCGACCGCGCGCAAATTCCGGCCAATATCAATTTTAATGTGCTTACCCATAACCTGTATAACAATGCACACTTTTTACCGAAGAGTATTTCGGTACAGGAAGATGAATTTATTATCCATGGTATTTCGCTGGCATATCGCGATGACGTAGAACTAACCGAGCGTATTGGCCGGGCAATTGTTCGCCAATTACCGTCGCAAATCAAAACCATCAGAGTGGTTGAGTATGCTGCCAGTATGCCGCAGCTGGAGAAAGTTATCGATGTAGATGCTTTTGTTGCGGCGGCATCATATGATGTATTGCAGCCGGATATCCGCTCTACCTATGTTAGGCAGCAGCCAGACCCTGAGGCGCTGAGCTTGGTGAAACTGACCGACGACCGTGGTTTTTATACCGGTATAGAAACTTTCTGGATCCAGTCTTTTGGTAATCCGGAAAGCTTTTATATGTATCAGGGCGGCGTATTTTTGGGCGGTGGCTATCGCTTCAATAATCAGTTTAGCGTTAATGGTACGGCAAAGCTGACCGTACTGGAAAACTTCGACAACTTTAATTTTAAAGTGGATGCCCTGGAATCTAATTTGCCGCGGGTACGTACTTATGTGCGTGAGTATGTAACGCGCAGTAAGTTTACCGTTGATAACGTTTATGGTCACTGGCAGCAGGAAATTGCACCTTCATGGTTTGCGCAGGCTTATGGCGGTTACCTTGAAACCATGTTTGGTGGTGTGGGTACTGAGTTGTTGTATCGGCCGGTAGATAGCAATTTTGCTGTGGGTTTCGATTTAAACTATGTGCGTCAGCGTTCATATGAAAATGAATTTGGCTTCTTTGATTACAAGGTGTTAACCGGCCATGTCAATCTGTATTGGCAACCGGAATTTTTACCGGATACCCGCTTAACCTTTAACATTGGCCAATTTTTGGCAAAGGATAAAGGGGTAAATGTGGATTTCGCCAAACGCTTTGACAGCGGTATGGTGGTAGGCGCTTATGCAGCCATTACGGATGCATCGGCGGCAGATTATGGTGAGGGTAGCTTTACCAAAGGGTTCTATTTATCGATACCCTTTGATTTATTCTCGGTAAGGCCATCGAAGGGCCGTGGTCGTATCCCTTGGGTACCCATTGGTCGCGACGGCGGACAACCGCTTAACCGCCCGGTTAAGCTAATTGATATTACCGAAGTTCGCTCCCCCTTCGTCTATTAACTATCCACAGGTCTCCGGTACCGGCCCGACCAGTTTATCCACAGGTCTCCGGTACCGGTCTTACCAGTTGTAACGAGGTATTTTGCGTTTATAGGTGGAGTTTATGATCTATTTTAATAGCCAGAGTATTCCCGAGCTGCAGGGATTGAATTTTTCGCAGCGGATGCAGGTGATTCGCGCTGCCGCCGACCGTTTGCCGGCACCAACAAAAATTACGCTTAATATCATTAAGTTAATTATTTTATCAGTATTGTTTATTCTAATAGCTCGAGCTGAGGGCTGGGCCATAGCCGGTTATGTGGCGTTATTAGTGGTGTTGTATCCGTTGATTACCCGGCCAATTACCTTTTATTTATGTCGCAAATCTTTTGCTAGTATTCGCCGGCAGCAATTCCCTGAACATGTTCAATAAATAAAAACTTACGAATTATCCACACGACTCCGGTACCGGTCCGATCTCAGACCTCCTACCGGTACCGGAGAGGTGGATAACTCAGGCTAAGCCGTGTTTTTTCATTAGGGCTTCTAGCTCGGGCAGGCTAGCCGGGTCATCGATAGTCGAAGGAATTTGGTAATTTTCGCCTTCGCCGATTTGCCTCAGCAGTTTACGTAAGATTTTACCGGAGCGGGTTTTCGGTAAGCGTGGTACCACCAGCGCGCGTTTGAAGCAGGCTACGGCGCCGATTTCTTGCCGCACCAGGGCTACCAGTTCGTTTTGTACCGTTTCGGCATCAGTGGTGACACCGTTTTTCAGCAGCACAAAACCAACCGGTTGCTGGCCTTTTAGCTCATCTGGCAAACCAATTACGCAGCATTCGGCCACGGCTGGATGCGAGGCGATAATTTCTTCCATTTCACCGGTAGATAAACGGTGCCCTGCGACGTTAATCACATCATCGGTGCGGCCCATCACAAATAAATAACCGTCTTCATCCAGATAACCGCCATCACCGGTGGCATAGTAGCCCGGAAACTGGCTCAGATAGCCCGCGAAAAAGCGGTCCGGATTGCCCCAGATAGTACTTAGACAGCCGGGTGGCAGTGGCAATTTAATGGCGATATTGCCATGTTGGTTGGCGGCAACCGGCTGACCTTCGTCATTCAGGATTTGTAGGTTATAGCCCGGTACTGGCCGGGTGGCGGAACCGGCTTTGGCGGGCAATAATTCGATACCGGCTAAATTGGCACAAATAGCCCAACCGGTCTCGGTTTGCCACCAGTGATCAATCACCGGTTTGCCAGATACCTCACAGACCCAGTGATAAGTTGGCGGATCTAAGCGCTCGCCAGCCATAAAGATGGTTTCGAGTTTACTCAGGTCATGCTGTTTCATTAATTCGGCATGCGGATCTTCTTTGCGGATCGCACGAAATGCAGTAGGTGCTGCGAAAATGGCTTTAACGCCATATTCGGCACAAACCCGCCAGAAGGCACCGGCATCGGGTGTAAACACCGGTTTGCCTTCATATAAAATTGTGGTGCAACCAGCCAGCAATGGCGCATAAACGATATAAGAGTGGCCAACTACCCAACCGACATCGGATGCAGTCCAAAATACTTCGCCCGGTTTGATATTGTAAATCGCTTGCATGCTGTAGTGCAGCGCCACGGCATAGCCGCCATTATCACGTACCACCCCCTTGGGCTTACCGGTGGTCCCGGAGGTGTACAGAATATACAGCGGATCATTCCCTTTTACCGCCACCGGCTCGGCAGGCGCGGCTTGTTGCATGGCGCTGTGCCAATCTAAATCTCGTCCGGCTAGCAGCGTCGCAGTTTGTTGTGGCCGCTGTAAAATAATGCAGCGCTCGGGCTGATGACTGGCTTTTTCCAGTGCACTGTCCAGTAACGGTTTATAGCTGATGATGCGGTTTACTTCGATACCACAGGATGCACTTACCACTACCTTTGGACTGGCATCGTCAATCCGCACCGCCAGCTCATGCGGCGCAAAACCACCAAATACCACGGAATGAATGGCACCTAAACGTGCCGTTGCCAGCATGGCGATGGCGGCCTCCGGCACCATCGGCATATAAATGACAACCCGATCGCCTTTGCCAACACCTTGCGCTTTTAATACGCCAGCAAATTTTGCCACTTCGTCGCGCAACTCCCGGTAGCTGTAGCGGCGTTTGCTGTTCGTTACCGGTGAATCATAAAACAGCGCTGTTTGCTCACCGCGCCCCTGTTCAACATGATAATCCAATGCCAGATAACTGGTATTAAGTTCGCCATCGGCAAACCATTGATATTGTCCCTGATGTTCAGTTAAGACCTGGGTTGGTTGCTTGAACCAGGCCAGCTTGCGCGCCTTATCGGCCCAGAATTCGGCAGCATTGTCGACGGATTTTTGGTATTCGGTACGGTAAGACATCATTTTTGCCTCTTTTTTTGGTCTTTGTGTCGACACTTTACAAAATTTTACGCTGAATAAAACTTAGACTATAGGCTATAGCCTTGCCAATTCTCTCAACAAAACTTATCCACACGTCTCCGGTACCGGTCGGAGCTCAGATGTCAGACCGGTACCGGAGACGTGTGGATAAGACGTGTGGATAAACTGGTCGGGCCGGTACCGGAGACGTGTGGATAAGTTAGCCGTTGATGGTGTGGAGTTGGATCATGTTCTCGCGAATGGCGCCTGACAGATCGGATTGCAGATGGGGTTCGGCATCAGCAAACGGCACATTCAGGCCGGTTACCAGGTTGATTTGATTCCGGCCGTTCACTTTGCTCAGGTACAGTGCCATATCGGCCACCTGAAGTACGCGTTCCCAGTTGAATTGATGCTCTGGCACGCCAGCAAAGGGCAGGTTGATAAAGCCACCGCTGATGGTAACGGGAATTTCTTTGCCTTCAAATAGTACTGGCAGCTCAGACACCTTATGGAGCAGTGTCTGGCAGAGCTGGTCGATGTCGTCTTGCTGTGGGCGCTGCAACACGATTAAAAACTCCTCACCACCCCAGCGGATTAATAGTTCAGTCTCCTGACAAAGTGCCTGTAAGCGTTGGCTGATTTCAATCAACACCGCATCGCCGGCAGCGTGGCCATAATGATCATTAATATGTTTGAAGAAGTCGATATCCAGCAGTAAGAGTGCACAGCGTGCGGGTTGGCTTTCCTGATGGCGCTTGGCCATCTTTTCCTGCATGGCGCGGCGGTTATACAAGCCCGTTAGGGGATCGCGCAGCGACTGATATTCCAGCTGTTTATTCATTTCCCGCAGCCGCAAATTAGAGCGGCGTACTTTACGGTACAACTGAACCAGCATTACGGCAGCCAGCCCCATCAGAATAATAAATAGCAGGGTGATTTGTTGTTGTAATTGTTTATTTTTAATCAGCTCTTCCTGCAAATCATTTTGCTGCTGCAAAATGGTGATTCGCTGTGCTTGTGATTTGAGATCGTACCGGCTTTGCAAATCATTGATCCGCTTTTCTCTGTTTTCAGAGAAAATTTCCTCACGTAGCGCCATTTGCTGTTGCAGCGTATCAGCCAGTTTTAAATAATCGCCGGCCGCGCGGTAGGCCTTGGCCAGCCATTCCAGATGGCCTTCCAGCTCGGTCTTAACGCCAAACTCTGCATAATAAGCATAGGCCGCTTCCATCTGCGCCAAACCAGCCGCAGTATCGCCCTGCATCACGCGGATATAGCCCAGATTTAAGCGCATAATCTGATAAGTATTGGGATCTTCTAACGCTTCAGCTTCCGCTAGTGCTGTTTCCAGCAGGGTTTTCGCTTCGGCATAGCGTTGTTCTTCAATCAGCAATGAACCCTGATTATTCATAAACGTCAGCGCTAATGACTGTTGTTTGCGCGCTCTGGCTAGGTCGAGCCCTTGCTGGTTGATTTGTTCGGCCGCCTGGTAATCTTTTTGCATACTCAGCACATAGCCCAGCGCCAGATAAAGATCACCTAAGTAATCGTCCTGACCATGCTTTTTGACTTCTTCAATCAGGTTTTCGAGAAGCGGTCTGGCCTGCGTCCAGTTTTTTAGCTCGGTATATACCAGGGCCGTTTGCCAGTTCAGGGACGAGCGGCGTAGCAGTAAACGGTCATCATTCAATTGTTGCAGTGCATCCATGGCACTGCTGTAATGCACCAACGCCTGTTCAAACTGGCCGTCGGTGCGGGCGAGATTACCAAGCATGCCATGCGTCCAATAGAGGATGCGCGGATTATTGGTATCCGCTAAGTATTCTTTGACTGTTTCAGCCTGCAAATAGGCTTCGTTTAGCTGTGATTTTAACAGCAGCACCTGCAATTGGAGTGTATTGATTTCCGTTAAGGCGTTGACAGTAATAGGTTTATCAGCTTTTGCCTGCAGGGCCGCAAGTAACTGCATAGCCTCAGCTTCATCGTCGGCTTGCCTGCTGTAAAACTTTGCCAGGATTTGGTAGGTCCGTGCTCTAACGTAGGTTTCAATGGGGGTAGTGTCATCCAACTGGTTTACAATACTTTGTAGTAGAGCGACTGCGGCCTCAGGTTCACGAAATTCAAGGTTGAGGTAGCGATCGAGCAACGCTTCCAGCTCGGAATCTTGCGCTTGTTGTATCGCTAACACCGTTAACGGTTTATCCAATTCCTGAGTATAAGCATAAGCTGACGGCGACACAGTGGCTGTCATAAAACTACAACACAGGATGGCTACTGTAAGCGCTGACTTAAGCATATTATTATCGCAGCTCGCTATATATTAGCCGTATTTGTAACTAAATTTTTCCGTAAAGTCCAGATAATAGCGTCAGCGAAACAGTGAAATAACGTATACTACCAATGGCGTAGCTGACAGCTGTTGGCTCTGGCGCTTTTTAATAGCTTTGTTGCGGATAATCTATGACTACCCTTGAATACCTGCTGGTGATGTTTTTGCTGGTCGCAGCCAGTTCGTTTTTTTCGATCTCTGAAATTGCTTTGGCCGCATCGCGCAAGATGCGATTGCGGATGCTGGCAACTGAAGGCGATGTGCGGGCAGAAAAAGTACTGCAGTTGCAGGAACATCCGGGTAACTTTTTTACGGTGGTGCAAATTGGCCTAAATGCCGTTGCAATTCTCGGCGGTATTCTTGGTGAATCAGCCTTCACCCCTTATTTTTCGAGCTTACTGGCGCTGATCAGTACAGAGCCCTGGGTTCAGCCGGCAGCCTTTACCTTGTCGGTATTCTTTGTTACGTCCTTATTTATTCTGTTTGCTGATCTTATGCCTAAACGTCTGGCGATGATTGCGCCTGAGCAAATCGCGCTGCGTATCGTGTCGCCGATGTTGTTGCTTATTCTGGTACTTCGCCCCTTTGTTTGGTTGTTTAATGGCTTGGCAAACTTATTCTTTAGTTTGTTTAAAGTACCAACGATGCGCAAAGATGACATTACGCCTGACGATATTATGGCAATGATGGATGCCGGTGCTCAGGCGGGAGTGTTACAGGAACACGAGCATCAACTGCTGGAAAACGTGTTTGATATGGAATCCCGCACCGTGACCTCGGCGATGACTGCGCGAGAGAGCCTGATTTTCTTCACCAAGGATGAATCACAAGACAATATTAAAGCCAAGATTGCCGAGCATCCGCATGCCAAATTTCTGGTATGTGACAAAGTGTTAGATCAGGTGGTGGGTTATGTTGATACCCGGGATATTTTAATGCAGGTGCTGCATGACCAACCTATTTCTTTGAGTAAAGAGGGCATAGTGCGGGCGCCACTGATTATTCCGGATACCTTGTCACTGTACGAAGTATTGGAGCACTTTAAGTCAGCAGGCATCGACTTCGCCATTATCCTGAACGAATATGCGCTGGTGGTGGGTATTATCACGCTAAAAGATGTGATGAGTATCGTCATGGGTGAGTTAGTCAGCTCAGAAGAAGATCAAATCGTAGCCCGGGATAACAACTCCTGGCTGGTCGAAGGTTTAACGCCACTGGCCGATGTGATGCGGGTGCTGGGTATTGATAGCTTTCCTGATGCAGAGAATTACGAAACTATCGCCGGCTTTATGATGTACAGCTTGCGCAAAATCCCGAAACGCACTGATTTTGTGCTGCACGGCGGCTATAAATTCGAAGTGGTCGATATTGATAGTTACAAAATCGACCAGCTGTTGGTAACACGAATAGAGCAGCCGTGAAGTTGGGGTCACAAGGTAGTTCAGCAGATAACGGATAATCATCAAATGCAATAAATTCCAGTTTTATCAGTGTTTGCTCAATTTTAATAAAAGTTCGGACACCGTAACGGTCGAACATGATTTATTTGATGATGTTTACGTTGGTAGTGCTGTCGCATAGGGTCAACCGCGGGCGGGCAAAAAGCCACCCGCTTTGCGAGCGAGCTGTTCGATTAAGTGGCGCTCATTAGGTGTCAGCAGCTTTTCATCCACAAAAGGCCAGCGACGCTCATAGGTTTCGAGTGCTTCGCGTTCAGCCAGAAAACGGGCAGAGGTATCCCAGAGCAATGCGTCGAGCTGGGCATATTTTTTACGATCAATCTTTTGCATAAAATCCCCCTGATGGATACCCCTTACGTTAGATGATCTTAACCGTATTGTCGAGTAATCAGGGGGGTTATCACTCAGTCGAAGGCTGCTGCTCAGGCTTGGTAAAGCTTTCCAGCATCTTCTCGCGGAAGCTCTGTAAACCCTGTTGCACTAAATCGTAGGTGGTATCGACGCCGGTTTTTACTTCACCATTAAAAACCTGCAGACCTTCGAGAATTTTAATCGCATCGGCAAAGCCTTGTTCGATACCTTTACCAATCACCGCCATAAAATCATTTAGTTGCTGTTCCTGATCATCTGACGGGCGCTGCTCTTTATAGATTGAGAATAAGCTGGTGGCAAAACCGACAATGCGCCCGGCGGTAGCTTCCGGTGAGGTGTCGATACCGGAGTCATAAATTTTTTGCGCGGCATTTTTACCAAAAATTGGCTCCAGCTCTTTGTTAATACCTTCCAGCGCAGTCTTGTACAATAAACTCAGCGAATTATTACCGCTTTGTAATGCCACTTTTTCGTTGGCTTGCAGGATCCCGGCATTTCTTTGTGCCTTTCCGGTTTTCTCTAGCATCTGACTGTAGTTTTCCTGCGCCCGGGCAGTGGCGCTGGCCGGTAACTCGGTTTTAAAGGCAGTAGGGCGGTTGGCATTTATTGCGACATCGGGTTTGATGTTACTCATCTGGGCACTCCTGTTACTTTTAGGCCTTAACGGGTTAACGGCCGGCTTTGAGTAAACTTTAGCCGAAATTGAGCTTCGGGGTCAGATCCCGAAGCTCAGGTATAGAAGTGCTGCTTTAAGCTACTTTGCTAGCTTCGGGATCTGACCCCGAAGTGCTGGTAATGGTATCCAGACCATGGCCATGCGGGCCTTGCTCGGTGCGCCAGAGTTTATAAGAGAAATATAAACCCAGTGATGCCATACCGGTATAAAGCCACATACCCGGTGTATAACCGTCGATATTATCCGGGCCGGCCATAAATTTATCATTTAGGAAACCGATGGTTAGCGGCACAATGGCCCAGCCTATTTGCTGACAGAAGGTCATCAGTGCGTAGGCGGAACCTAAGCGGCGACCATCGACAATATAGGCGACAGAGGGCCACATTACTGCCGGGATCAGTGAAAATACGATACCCAGAACGGTGATTACCAGTAATAAGGTTAGTGGTACCACGGCACTGCCAATAAAGGGGATGCTAATGCCCACCAGCGGGCCGGCTGGCGCATAGGTTACAATTAAAAATAGCGGTAGTAATACCAGTGAGCCTGCGGCCATAAAGAGGGCACGTTTACCGATGCGATCAACCCAAAGGCCGAATAGCGGCGTGGCGATAATAGCCGCAACCGGTAAAATGCTGCTGAGGATACCGGCTGCTTCACGATCCAGACCATGCGCTTGCTGGAAGTAGTCAATCGCGAAGCTACGAAATGGAAATACCGTGGCGTAAAACACCACACAAAGTGCGACCACATACCAGTATGAGGCACTGAAGCTGTAAAGGCCTTTAAATTCCAGCTTGTCATTATTTTCAGCGACGCCCAGGCTATAACGGCCTTCAGCCCGACGCTCTAAAATCCAGTACAGAATGGCAGCACTGACCGAGATACCGGCGACGGCGGTGGCCAGCCACAATGGGTCTTGCCAATTGGCGTAAAGCGGGCTGGCAAAGCCGGTTGACCAGTCGGCAGCGGTAGAGCCCAAGCGGGCAATCGACAGGTTAATACCAAAGGCAAAGCTGAGCTCCTTACCCTTAAACCATTTCGCCAGTACGGTGGTGGCGGCAACAATGAGTGGCTCGGCACCTAAACCCAGCAAAAAGCGCCCGGCCAGCATCATTTCAAAATTCGGGCTCCAGGCGGTAACCAGCGCGGCAAATAAACAAATCAAGGCAAACAGCGTAATGGCTCTTTTAGTACCCCAGCGGTCAATCAAATAGCCACCAGCTAGTAATACTAGCAGTGCCGCTACGTTATAGGCAGTGGAAAGCCAACCAATTTGCTGATAGCTGAAACCGCGTTGTTCGCGCAGTAAATCGACGATAGGCCAGAGCGAGTCATAAATGTAGTAGTTACCAAACATCGCCAGGCTGACAAACAGTAACACCATCCAGCGATAAAAAGGCGTGGGCGGGGGCAAATCCCGCCAGGATGCGTCATGCATAAGAAGTTTCTCGTTATTAGTATATAAGGTAAAAAGGGGCCAGATCTGCCGATCTCACCCCATTCTTGACCTCACAACTGTACCCGAGCTGACCGCCAGCTGCAAGCAGGCCGCATTAAGCTGGTCAGACCGCACTCCGGTACCGGTCTGACCAGTGTTGCAACTTTTAGGCGCTGGCGCGAGGATAATCGGTATAACCTTGAGCTTCGTGAGTGTAAAAGGTCGCCACATCAGGCTGCGCCAGCGGTAAGCCCTGAGCCAGCCGTTCAACCAAATCGGGGTTAGCGATAAAGGCACTGCCAAACGCGACGGCATCGGCTTGGTTGCGACCAATTACCTGGTTCGCTTCTGCCAGATCGTAACCCATATTTACCAGTAAGTTACCCTGATAATTAGCGCGTGCTGCACTGACCACGTCGCCAAACTGTAAACCGGCAAAGTCGGCACGCATCAGATGCAGGTAGGCCAGATTTAACGGAGTTAACACTTTTGCCAGGTAAGAAATAAGACCTACCGGGTCGCTGTCTTTCGCGCTGTTAAAGCTGTTCAGAGGTGATAAGCGTAAACCAACCCGGTCGGCACCCCAGACGCTGATCACGGCATCCAGCACTTCCAGCAGGAAGCGGGCACGGTTTTCGATACTGCCACCGTAACGGTCATTACGGTTATTAATACCATCACGCAGGAACTGGTCAATCAAATAGCCGTTGGCACCGTGGACTTCTACGCCATCAAAGCCAGCTTGTTTGGCATAGAACGCCGCCTGGCGGAATTGTTCGACCACCTCTGCCACTTCACTTGTGGTTAGCTGACGTGGCGCGGTGTAGTCTTTTTTACCCTCTGGTGTATGAGTGTAATCGTTAATGGCGGTGGTGCCGGCAGATACCGGCACTTTGCCGTTATTTAATGCCGGGTGACAAGCGCGGCCACCGTGCCAGATCTGTAGGAAAATTTTGCCATCTTTCGCATGTACTGCTTTAGTGACCTGGCGCCAGGCTTCGGCATGGGCGGCAGAGTAAATGCCAGGTTCACGATAAAATGACGAGTTACCCTCAGCAACCATGGTCGCTTCGGCAATCAACAAGCCGGCACTGGCACGCTGGGCATAATATTCAGCCATCAGTGCGGTGGCGTAGTGATCGACAGTCGCACGACAACGGGTTAATGGCGCCATCACAATGCGGTTTTTCAGCGCGACTGCGCCCAGTTTAATCGGGGAAAAGACAGTATTCATAACACTCCGGTGGTTGTGGTTTCTTCGTGTGACATAGATATGGGCGGGGCAGCGGTTAGACCAGTGCATTTAATCCATCTTTTCTTTCGATTTTTTGCAAGTCTTCCACTCGGCTGCTGGTCAGACCGCACTCCGGTACCGGTCAGAGGTTATACCGGTACCGGAGTCGTAACGAAGAGTGGCGTGTCGGGAGCAGGGATTTCGGGTACAATGGCCGTCTGTGTCGAAGTAGTGGCGTAGTGGGACGACAGACATTGATTGAATATAAATCGGTGGCGTTTTATCGCAGTGCATTGGCACTTTGTGTGGCAGCTGCGGCGGTGTTTGCCAACCTGCATCTGATGCAACCACTATTACCGGAGCTAAGCCGGCAGTTTCAGCTATCGGCACTGACAGTAAGCTGGGTCTACACTATTGGCACACTTTGTCTTGGCTTGTCGTTACTGGTGTATGCGGCACTGTCGGATGCCTGGGGCCGGAAAAAGCTATTGTTAATTACTCTGGCTGGGATGACGTTCAGTACCCTGATGTTGAGTCAGGTGGAGTCTTTTTCAGCTTTGCTGTTCTGGCGTGCGGTACAGGGGCTGTTTTTAGGTGGTTTGCCGGCTATTGCTATTGCCTGGATGGGCGAAGAGTATAGCAAACCTGCTCTGGTCACCGCGGTTGGCTTTTATATCAGTGCCAATTCGCTCGGTGGTATTTCCGGCCGCTTATTATCCGGTGCTATGGCCGATTTAGGGCACTGGCAGTGGGTATTTTATCCGATGACCTTACTTGGCCTGATCAGCTGTTGGTTGATTTGGCGTTATCTGCCCGCGTCTACCCAGTTTCAGCGTACCTCGTTTCGCTTCAAGCAAGCCCTTAGCGACAACCTCTTTCATTTGCGCCAGCCGTTGTTACTACTGGTCTATCTAATTGGCGGGCTAAATTTTCTGGTGTTTTTAAATCAGTATACCTATATCAGCTTCGTACTGGCGGCGGCACCGTTTTTATTAAGCAGTAGTTTGATTGGTTTGTTGTTTGTGACTTATCTCACCGGCACTTTGGGTTCGGCGCTGTCAGCAAAGATCGCCGCAAAACTTGGTGCGCCGTTAGCGATGGCGGTAGGCATTCTTATTATGATCTTAGGCTCTGTTATCACCTTGGGGTCAGGTCTGCTGCTGATTGCGGCCGGTTTTTTTGTCAGTGCTTTTGGCTTTTTTCTGTGCCATTCACTGGCCAGTAGCTGGGTCAGTCAGCATGCCACAAGGGCGAAAGCCAGTGCCAGTGCGCTTTATCTGGTGTTTTACTATCTGGGGGCCAGCTCCGGGACCCTCTATTTGCAGCCGTTCTGGCAAGCAGGGCAGTGGCAAGGTGTGGTGCTCGGTTCGGTACTGATGTTTAGTGTCACGCTGGCACTGTGTTGGCTGTTATGGCGTTATAAGCAGCAAACGTCAACACGCCCTAGTTTGCAGTAACGCTAATTCTTCTGCACTGATTGGCCGCAAAGCGCCCGCTGCAAGTGCCCCCAACTGCAGCTCACCAATGGCAACCCGGCATAAATCCAGTACCCGATAGCCCAATGCCCGGCACATATAACGAATTTGCCGGTTTTGACCTTCTTTTAAGGTGATTTTTAGTTGGTATGGGGCAAGAACTTCCGCCTCACAGGGCTTGGCCTGATATTGATGCGGTCCGACGTGCCAGCTAATCCCTGCGGCAAACTGCTGGCTGAGCTCTGCGGTAATGGGCTTGTCGACGGTAACCAGATAGGTTTTCGGCTGATGTGAATCCGGATGCAGTAAGCGTTGTGTTAAGGCGCCATCATTGGTGAGCAATAATAACCCGCGGGAATCTTTATCCAGCCGGCCCACCGGGTAGAGTCGCTCGGGAAGTTGTGCCAGCACACTCGCAATGCTGGCCGTATCGTCCGGGCGGATATTGCAATCAATACCGACTGGTTTGTGATACAGATAATAACAAGACGCCGGACGGCCGGGCAGTGGTTTGCCATCCACCCGGATTGTCGAGCTATCAGACAAATGTAAGGTGTGACTGGCGACTTTATCGGCTACCGTCACTCTGCCAGCACTGATTAAGCGACTGGCGGCACGACGCGAACAGAGCCCACTTTGCGCAATCAGTACCGCAAGCCTGCTTGGTGATGAAGTATCAGAAATTGTCACGGAATTGCCAGGGAACTGTCATAAAATTGCCACAGCATAACGGCATACTAGCAGCCGTTACACCTTCCTTCCTGGATATTTCACTCTTGTTTAGTGGTAGGGGGCCATTGGCCCCCGGTTTTTTTTCAGCAAAGGTCCACAAGTTGTCATTAAGGCGTCTGAGTCAGGCGGGTTGGGTAACGCTGATAAATTAAGGCTACCGAATCATTAATGGCCTGCTGCGGATTTTGCATCGCTTTATTGGATAACCGTCCTTCCAGCACGCCTTGCCAAACCACGCGTTTGGCGTTGGTATCAATGACATCAATCAGAATAGTCCCGACTTTATAGTTCACCTTTTCCACCCCGCCACCAAATAACGGAAAGCCGAAACTAAAGGCGCTGTTGCGGCCAAAATAGCCGTAACCGGCGTTAATGCTAAAAGGCGAACTGCGTACATCTTCGCGATTTTCAACATTGGTTTGATAGTTAACCAATAACTGCGGTGCTGTTTCATCCAGCCGGTAGCCCAAGGCGGTCATTTCACGGGTAATAGCGGCTTTAAAATGCTGGTCCAGCAGGGGATCGTAAGCCGGTTTTTCTGCTGGTGTGTTATCAGCGGCTGGGGTGGCAGTGGCTTCCTGATAGAAGGCAAAGGTTTGGTACTGACTAAAGTCAACTGTACGATCATAATCAATATTCGCTTGTCGGGGGCTGGCGCAGCTGGCTAACCCAAACACCGCCGCGAGCAGGAATAGCGTTTTTATATGCTTAAACATAGCGAACCTCATGCTGGAAAATAATGACACTGTGATAACTTTATACAGTGTACCTGAAATTTAGATTGCCCAGAATGAGTTTAGTTTAGCGGAATTAGCTGAATGGCGAATGAAAAACGCCCCCAACTGGGGGCGTTGCCTTGAAACCGCTTAAAAGCGGCGGTTGTACTGTACGCCCAGCAAGTAGGCTTTATTGTTATAGCGGGCCGTTACGTTGGCGGCACCCAGTTGTTGGTCCAGGGCGTTATATTCAAACTCGTTAATTTTCACTTCGTCCATTTGCATCACGCCCGCCGCCAAATCCAGGCTGCTTAGTGGCGACAGTTGTAAGGTTAAACCAGTACTCAGCCAGAACCGATCTGAGGTTGGGATCCGTGCCGTTTTATGCTGGCTGGAAATCGGATTTTCATCATAAGCCATGCCGGCACGTAGCGTCAGATCCGGGTTAACCTGATAGGTTGCACCTAATGCTGCGGCGTAGCTGTCGTGCCAATACTCCGGAATATAGCCAATATAGCCTTCACCTTGCAGGCTGCTGCTGGTGCTTAGCGAAATCGATGGCTCAGCGTCGGTGCTGATAATATCGATGCTGCGGAATTTACTCCAGCCGGTCCAGCTAAGGCTGGCTTGCAGTGACCATTGTGCGGATAGCTGCTGATCGACACTAAAGGCCAGGCTGGCAGGGGTGGTAAGTGCCAGCCGGCTTTTCTCGCTTAAAAAATCGCGCGCGGCAAAGCGGCCTGTATTGGCATCGACCAGTGGTAACCCCGGCGCAACGGCAATCAACCCCGGCGTGTCGCCGGCAGTGGCCGCAGTAATAGGGGTGTTGGTAATTTCAGAATCACCGGTCAGGGTATAACGTACTGCCGAATGATAAACCAGCGCCAGCCGCGTGCCGCTTACCGGCTCGGCATGTAACGCCAGGGTATAACCGAGACTGATATCATTACCTGTCACTTCATAGCGGCTGTCGCAGAACGCCGGATTTGACAGATCGCGGCCGGCCAATTGTGCAATACCGCTGCCCAGCTCACATAAACCGGAATGATCTTTATATTTGGACAAGGTGCCTTCGGCGCGATTCAGGCTGATAGCACCACCAATCGATAACCAATCCGTTAATTTGTAACCAACAGCGGGTTGCAGGCTTAACACCTGAACGGCGGTTTCATCGGCAAAATAGCGACCAGCCCAATCTTGCTGGTAGTCAGATGACAGCCCAAATGGCACATAAAAACCCAGGCCCCAGCTCAGGCGCTCGGTTAATTGTTGGCTATAGAATGCAAAAGGCACCACTTCTGTTAGTAAGACATTACCGGAGTCGCGACCCTGAACCGGCAGGCCGCGGGCATTTACGGCGTTAACATCATCATAGCGGGTGCGGGCATGGATCAGGTTTAGGCCGCCGGCAAAGTGCTCGCCCTGAAGCTGGGTTAAGGCGGCAGGGTTAGAATAAACCAAAGTCGCATCAGTGATTTGCGCACCGCGGCCAGCATAGGCATTGCCCATGCTGCTAACCGATTGTTCCAGTAATTTATAGCCTTCTGCCTGAGCAGACAGGCTACTCAGTGCCACTAAAACGGCAGCGGCAACCGAGGTTTTTCTTAGCATAAGTGAGACACCTTGTTGAGACAAAAGGTACACAGTATAAAACGATTATTATTTAGAGTACAGGCTCTAACCTGGGTTTGCCGCAAGCTGGTCAGACCGGTACCGGAGTGCGGTCTGACCAGTGTGCCTGCGTGGCTTTTGCTAAAAATTGGTGGTTTTTACTATTTTTTGGTGTTTCCGTTGTCGTGATTTGTAACAATTTAAACCTAAGTGACTGATCTTAAATCTATTAAACTATTGGCATAGTGGATGCGATTGACTAAGCAAATTAATTGATGGGGTCAGAGCAAAAGATCTGACCCCGGGAATAAGCAAGGAATAACGAAAATGAAAACTATTATGCCGCTTGCGGCTGCCGTGCTGTTCAGTAGTCTGTTTTTAAGCGGATGTAACCAGGCGCAAAGTAGCGTGAATGCTACCGCTGCAGCTGAAGTTGCCGTTCCGGTTGAAATTTCCCGCGCCAAAAATGGTGCTATTAGCAGCAGCTACCGCACTAATACCACGCTGGCCGCTCGTGCTGAAGCCGAAGTGATGGCAAAAAGCAGTGGTATTGTGCAGCAAATTCTGGTGGAAGAAGGCGAGCAGGTTAAAGCTGGCCAGTTGCTGGCGGTACTGGAGAATGAACGGCAACGTCATCAACTGGCAAAAGAGCGTGCTGAGTTAGGCCGGCTGAATTCAGAGTTAACCCGGATGACTGAGATGCACCAGCGCAAACTGGTCAGTACTGATGTTTATGAGAAATTAAAATGGCAGGTTGAAGCAATGCAAGCCGCCGTTGAGCTGGCTGAGCTGAATTTACGCGAAACCGAAATTCGGGCACCGATCTCTGGTGTGGTAGCGCGGCGCTATGTAAAGGCTGGTCAGCTGGTTAATCAGTTAACGCCACACTCGCTGTTTCATCTGGTGACCGAGACCGAGCTGGAAGCTGTTGTGCATTTACCTGAACAGCAGGTACTGCAGGCGAAAGTAGGGCAGGAAGCCGTATTAAGTTTTGCCGGCGTGCCGGAAGTGAAAGCCGCGGTTAGCCGGGTTGCACCGGTGGTGGATGCCAGCTCTGGCACCGTACGTACCACCTTGTTGATTGATAACAGTAGCCGCCAGTTAAAAGCCGGTATGTTTAGTCAGGTGGAAATCAAGTTTGATACCCGCGACAGCGCTTTGTTAGTACCAAAACGCGCACTGTTAACACTGGACAACTTACCTGGGGTATTGGTGCTGGACGCCGAAAGTCGCATCGTGCGCCGGCAAGTCACTTTAGGTTACACCGCGGATAACGTCGTGGAAATCTTAACGGGTGTCGAAGCGGGAGAGCAGGTTGTCGTGGCTGGGCATGCTGCGTTAAAAGAGCAAAGCCTGGTAAAAGTGGTATCTGAGCGCGAATTCTGACAGGGACGAAAAGATGAAATTAGTCGAAACTGCCGTGGCCCGCCCGGTCACGGTCTGGATGTTCACGCTTGCCATCCTGTTGTTCGGGATGGTGTCAGTTGGGCGGTTAGCGGTTAATTTATTACCCGATCTGTCTTATCCCAGTTTAACGGTGCGCACCACCTATGTTGGTGCCGCACCGGCCGAGGTCGAGCAGCTGGTCAGTAAGCCGGTGGAAGAGGCGCTCGGGATCGTCAAAGGTGTGCGCAAAGTGACCTCAGTTTCCCGCGCCGGACGTTCGGATGTGGTGCTGGAGTTCGACTGGGGCACCGATATGGATTTGGCGCTGCTGGAAGTGCGTGAAAAACTGGATGTGCTGTTTCTGCCATTAGATGTAGAAAAACCCTTGCTGCTGCGCTTTAACCCCAATCTGGATCCGGTAGTGCGCTTATCTTTATCTAAGCCAGAGATGACGCAGGCGGATCTGGTCGCCATGCGCACTTTCGCTGAAGAAGAATTTCGTCGCAAACTGGAGTCTTTCCCTGGTATCGCTGCCGTGCGGCCAGATGGCGGCTTAACCCAGGAAATTCAGATCCTGGTTGATCCGCAAAAACTGAGTCAGTTACAGCTGGATATTAGCCTGATTACCCAGCGCCTGAAAGCTGAAAACCTGAATTTAGCCGGTGGTCGACTGGAAACGCCAGCCTATGATTATCTGGTGCGGACTATTAACCAGTTCGCCAATTTATCTGAAATTGAAAATCTGTATTTAACCACCGTCGGTAATAGCCAGGTAAGATTAAAAGACGTGGCGCAGGTGCGTGATGCTTATGCTGATCGCTTAAGTATCAGCTATATCAATGGCGCTCAGGCGATTGAGCTGGCGATCTATAAAGAGGGTGATGCTAACACGGTCAAAGTGGCCGAGGCGTTATTATCGCGATTAGATGAGCTGAAAAAGATCTTGCCAGCCGGTTATCAGCTGGATGTGCTTTACGATCAGTCGCAGTTTATTAAACAAGCCATTAGCGATGTCAAATCGGCGGGTATTGTCGGCGGCATCCTGGCGATGCTGGTGTTATATCTGTTTTTACGTAATGTTTGGGCCACGGTGATTATTTCGGTCTCAATCCCGGTATCGGTGATCGCCACCTTTAATCTGATGTACGGTCAGAATATTACCCTGAATATGATGAGCCTCGGTGGCATTGCACTGGCGGTGGGTTTGCTGGTGGATAACGCTATCGTGGTATTAGAAAACATTGCCCGTTACAAAGAGCAGGGCATGCCGGCGAAAGAAGCCGCGCGCAAAGGCGCGGGGGAAGTGTCGATGGCCATTACCGCCTCAACACTGACTACCGTTGCCGTGTTCTTCCCGCTGGTGTTTGTTGAGGGCATTGCCGGACAATTGTTTCGTGACCAGGCCTTAACCGTGACCTTCGCGCTGTTAGTATCGCTGGTTGTTGCCTTGACTTTAATCCCGACTATGGCTGCCCGCAGTATCCAGCGTAGCAACACGTCTGATACTGTGCTGCCGTTACCATCATTAAAACCCAGTCGTTGGTATCACTGGCCGTTATTATTAATCCGTTTACCGATCCGTGCCCTACACCTGTTGCTATTAGGCGTGGTCACCTTATTGAGTTTACTGTTTGGCTTATTGGCAAAAGGCGCTTACTGGGTATTTCGTCCGGCGGTGTTGTTGGTACAGGGATTATTAAAAGCCATCGAGCGCGTCTATTTACGGTTATTAGCGGCGGCGTTACGCGCCAGAGCTTTAACGCTGACGCTGACCTTAGCGGCGGCAGCGCTGTGCTTTAGTTTACTGCCACGGCTGGGAGCCGATGTCATTCCGCAATTAAGTCAGGGCGAGTTTTATGTCGACGTACAGTTGCCGGTGGGCACGGCCATTGAACAAACCGATGCATTATTAAAGCAACTATCAACCCAGCTTAAGCAATTCCCGGTGGTGGCGCGCAGCTATGGTTTAGCGGGAACCGGCGCGCAGATGTCAGTGGATCCGGCGATTGGTGGCAGTCACTGGGGCCGTTTGCATGTGGTGATGTTAGCTGACAGCACCGCGGACGACGAAGCGCTGGTGCAGGAGGAGTTACGCCGCAATTTAGCGCAACTGGCCGGGGTGACCAGTCGGTTTGACCGGCCGCAGCTATTTAGCTTTAGTACTCCGCTGGAGATTGAGATCAGTGGTTATGATTTAAGTCAGTTATCTGAATCAGCAGAGCGTTTAGTCTCTTTACTGGCTGCCGATCAGCGTTTTACCGACATTAAATCCAGCCTGCGGCCAGGTCAGCCGGAAGTGACGCTGTATTTTGACCATGCCCGCTTATCGCAATTGGGGATGACCGCACAGCAATTAGCACGCCGCGTTGCCACCTATATAGGCGGTGAAGTCGCCGGGCAATACAGTTTACATGATCGGAAAATTGATATTCGGGTGCGACTGGACGAACAGTTCCGCCAACACGAACTGCAATTGGCAGAGTTAATCATTAACCCGGGCGCAGCCGAACCGCTGCCGTTAAGTGCGGTCGCGCAAATTCGCCGCGAGGTAGGTCCGAGCGAAATTACCCGGGTGGGCCAACAGCGGGTTGCGCTGGTTACTGCCAATCTGGCTTATGGTGATTTGGAGCAGGCGACCGCTGCCGCCGAAGCCGCTTTGTCACAACTGATCCTGGCACCAGGCCAGCAAGCCGCAGTAATGGGGCAAAGCGAAGAAATGCAACGTGCGTACAGTTCATTATTGTTTGCGTTGTTACTGGCGATTTTCCTGGTTTATCTGGTGATGGCATCGCAGTTTGAGAACCTGCTACAGCCGCTGTTAATCCTGTTTACTGTACCCTTAGCAGGAGCCGGGGCAGTACTGGGGCTGTGGATAACTGATACCCGGTTATCCGTGATCGTGTTTATCGGTTTGATAATGTTGGCGGGTATCGTGGTTAATAACGCCATCGTGTTGATTGATCGCATAAATCAACTGAGAGCCGAAGGTAAAGCCATGGCAGAGGCGATTGTCGAGTCTGGTCAAAGCCGCTTACGCCCGGTGTTAATGACGACCCTGACCACAGTACTGGGGTTATTGCCGATGGCACTGGGTACCGGTGAGGGCAGTGAAATCCGCGCGCCCATGGCTATTACGGTGATCGCCGGTCTGTCGATTGCGACCCTGTTGACGCTGGTGTTTATTCCGGTGCTCTACAGCCTGCAACGTGACAAAATCCCTGCGACCGCAGCTGAGGAGGCGCTATGAGCCAGCAACCACAGCTTGCAACGCCTGAAAACGTGGCAGAGAGCAAACCCATCTGGTTAACCCGCCTGGCATTAAGCCGGCCGGTGACCATCTGTATGTTGTTTATCTCAATGTTATTGTTCGGTGGCCTGGCGAGCCGGTTATTGCCGCTGGAGATGTTTCCGGGCATTGATATTCCTGAGTTGTATGTGAATGTGCCTTATCCGAATGCTACGCCAGCCGAGGTCGAGCGGCTGATCACCCGGCCGCTGGAAGAAGCGCTGGCGACGGTCAGTGGTATTAAGGAGCTGCGCAGTTTTGCCAATGAAAACAGTGGCGATGTGTCGCTGCAATTTCGCTGGAGTGAAAATATCAGCAGTAAAAGTCTGGAGGTGCGGGAACGCTTAGATACGGTGCGCCATCTGCTGCCAGCCGATGTGGAGCGGGTATTAGTATTCCAGTTTAATACCAGTGATATGCCGATTTTTCAGCTGCGGATCTCATCAGAACGCGATCTGGCGATGGCCTATGATTTGCTGGAGCAGCAAATTAAACGGCCATTAGAGCGGGTGCCCGGTGTATCTAAGGTAGAGCTGTATGGCGTGGAAAAACGCCAGGTAATTATCCGTTTAGATCCGGATAAGTTAAGGTCGCTGCAAGTTGATCCAACAGCCTTATTAACCCAGTTGCGTGGTAGTAATTTTGCGTTAAGTGCCGGAGAGTTGCGAAACCCGGAGCAAAGTGTGTTGGTAAAGCCTCTGGGTGAATATAAAGAGCTGTCAGAAATTGCTGCCCTACCGATCCGCCCGGGATTGCAGTTGCGTGAGGTGGCCAGTATAGAGTTGGAGCTACCCAAGCGTGAGGATGGCCGGCATTTAAACCAAACCTATGCGGTAGGGATGAATGTGTATAAAGAGTCGGGCGCGAATCTGGTCGAAGTCGCTAAAGCGGCGATGCAGGTGGTGGCCGCTGCTGATGCCAATCCGGCGTTTAACGGCATTAGTTTGTATGTGATGGACGATCTGGCAGATAACGTTAGTAAATCGCTGCGGGATCTGTTGCAAGCCGGTGCCATTGGCGCCTTGTTATCTTTTGTGGTGCTGTACTTATTCTTACGCCATTTGACGACCACGCTGGTGGTGGTGTTGTCGGTGCCTGCGGCCATTATTGTGGCGTTAGGCGCGATGTATTTTCTGGGGTATAGCCTGAATATCCTCAGCATGATGGGCCTGATGCTGGCCATCGGCATGCTGGTGGATAATGCGGTGGTGGTAACCGAAAGTATCTTTCGTGAGCGGGCGCTGTGTGGCGATGTACGCACAGCGACAGAGCGTGGTGTCAAACGTGTCGGTTTAGCCGTATTGGCCGGTACCGCAACTACGGCAATAGTGTTTTTACCGAACATTATCGGTGAAAAAATGCAGCTGACGATTTTCCTTGAACATGTCGCTATCGCCATTTGTTTGTGTCTGGCTATTTCGTTATTACTGGCGCTGACCCTGATCCCACTGCTGACCACCCGGCTAAAGGTGCAGCCAGTAGCAGAGACACAGGGATCGGCGTTAGACCGATTTTATCGCCGCGCGCTGACTAAGGTGATGAACTGGCCAAAAACCGCGACCGCCCTGGCGATACTGGTGTTGTTAAGCGCGGCTTTACCATTATCGCAACTGGGCAGTAGTAATGAAGACGAGGAAGATCGCAGCCGCTTGTTTCTGAACTACAACATCCAGGGCAATTACAGTTTGGAAGAAGTTCGCGCTGAAGTGTCGGCGATGGAAGCGTTTTTATATAGTCGTCAGCAAGACTTTTTTATCGAGTCGGTCTACAGCTATTACCGCTCTGGTCATGCCATTTCGATTATTTTGTTACAACCTGATGTCGATATTGATCTGAATACCCTAAAAGAACAGATTCGCCAGGACTGGCCGCCATTAGTGCGGGCGCGCCCCAGCTTTAGCTTTGGTAATAACAACAATGCGTTGCAGTTACATTTGTTAGGTAATTCCACCGAGCGTTTGTTGGAGCTGGCGGCAGAAATTGAGCCAGCTTTACAGGTGCTGCCGTCGATAGCCGAGGTTAGCTCGGATCTAGCGAAGGGGCAGCAAGAAGTCCAGATCCTGTTAAACCGGCCAGAGTTGGAGCGCTTGGGTTTATCGGCGGAGCAGGTGGCACAAAGCGTGTCGCTGGCGCTGCGTGGTGTTAATTTACGCACCTATCGCAGTGCCGAGCAGGGCGAGCTGCTGATCCGACTGATTTATGATGAACGGATCAGTAAATCCTTGTCGGAATTATCGGCGCTGCCGGTTGCGGCGGTGGCCGGTGTCAGTATTCCGTTATCGCAACTGGCGGAATTAAAGGTTGTACCGCGGTTGCAATCAATTCGCCGCTTTAACCGCGAAACCGGTGTGGCGCTGCAGCTGGCCCTGAATAAAGATATCAGCATGGAGGATGCCCGCAAGGAGATTTCCAACCTGATGCAACAGGTACAGCTACCGGACGGCTATCGCTGGTCATTTCAGGGCGGTTTTGTACGCCAGAACGAAGAGCAGCAGGTGATGATCGTCAATATGCTGCTGGCGCTGGCAATGATCTATATTGTGATGGCTGCGTTATTTGAATCCTTATTAATGCCCAATGCCGTCATCGGCAGCTTGCTGTTCTCCTTTGTTGGCGTGTTCTGGACCTTTTTTATCACCGGCACTGGCATGGGCGTAATGGGGATGATCGGCATGCTGGTATTAATGGGGATTGTGGTCAATAACGGTATCGTGCTGGTTGACCGGATTAATCAGGATCGGCAATTACTACCGGACCTGGCGCTAAAAACGCTGATTATTGAAGCTTGTACGGCACGCTTAAAGCCCATTTTGATGACGGTATCGACCACGGTGTTAGGTTTGGTACCGTTAGCGCTGGGTAGCACTGCTATCGGCGGTAATGGCCCCAGCTATGCGCCGATGGCAATTGCGATTATCGGCGGCTTGCTGTTCTCTACCTTGACCAGCTTATTATTGGTACCGTTGAACTACTATGGTTTGGTCAAACTTCGCAGTGCGACGGGTAATTTGGTGGCACGTAGCAGATTATGGCAGCGCCGGCTGTTACGTCAGGCCTAGATTGTAAATTGCTGAGCCTGCCGTTATACTAGGCACCTCTTTAAGGGAGTAATCGGCCGTAAGGCGCCTATATCAACATACTTGTGCCGCATGCATATGGTATAGGCAGCAGGTTCAGCAGCGCTGGCTTGTGTGATGAGACTTAAGATAAGACACTGACCGAACGCGGGAGTCAGTTCTTATCTTTTGTCGATAATATCCCGCGCTAATGCAGGATGTTATGGACGCTCTACTATCTTCTTTTACCGCTGTCGCCATTGCTGAAATCGGTGACAAAACTCAACTACTTTCGTTATTTCTGGCGGCGCGTTTTCGCAATAAAACCGCCATTATTGCCGGTATTCTGGTGGCCACCTTACTTAATCACGCCGCATCCGCCTGGCTAGGTGTCTGGGCGGCGCAGTTTATCCCTGCCGGTTGGGGCCACTGGCTGTTAGGCGGCTCTTTTATTGCGGTAGCGCTGTGGTTGCTGATCCCGGATAAAGACGATAGTGAAGACACTGCTATGCTGAAATATGGCGCCTTTGTTGCCAGTTGTGTGCTGTTTTTTCTGGCCGAGATTGGTGACAAAACCCAGATTGCAACGGTTATTCTGGCGGCCAGCTTTGAAAATGCGCTCTGGATGGTGGTGTGGGGCACAACGCTGGGGATGCTAGCGGCTAATGTGCCGGTGGTCTATGCCGGTAGCTGGTTACTGCAAAAAATTTCGCTGGATTGGGCGCGCCGTGCGGCCTGTGCGGTATTTATTTTACTTGGGATCTTTACCATTTTGTCAGCCAGTTAGGGCTGGGCTGGGCCGTTGCTGCTGCGGGTTGCAGCGCAACGGCAATGGCTTATTTATTGCGGCGGGACAGTGCTACCATGCCCAATAACAGTAAGGCCAACAGACTACTGCTACCGCCGCCTTTATAGTTATTGCTGTGTACAACTTTAATCTCGTCAGGCTGGTTTTTCAGGCGTTCAGTAAAACGTTCCAGCTCCAGCTCTAAATTGGTGATCATCTGTTTGCTAGCCTCAGTAAAGCCTTGTTGACTATCGCGGCGTAACTCTTCACTTAAATTCACCGGTGTAGCACGGCCTTTTACCTGGCTAACGCCCGGGGCCCGGAACAGCAATTTTCGACTGTTAATATCATAAACAGCGGTATCCATCAGCGTGCTGGTATCGTTTTTTTGACCTGACACCAGATAGGCGCCGACTAAGGTCCAGTAACTTAGTGCCCCTTTCGTTTCGTCACTAAATTGCAGCTGGTCATAAGACACCAGGGCAATCACATCAAAACCAAACATCGACTTTAACTGCTCCAGGTTGGCAAAACTACCTTGCGGCCTGAGATAGGTGCCGGGAATAATCTGGATATCACTGATATAGTCCAGGGACCGGAAATGGCCGGCAATATTTTCCATAATTCGCTGTTTTGCGGTCTCATCCAACAGATTGGCGCCGTGTTGGCTCAGCGCCCAGGCGTTGCCACCGCTACTATGGCTGCGATCGGCGGGGACAAAGGCAATGCCGACTCTAAGGGGCAAGGTTAATATCGGGGTTGCCGGCTCAATATTCACTTGCTGATCTTGCGGATAGAGATAGTCAACGACACTGCTGCGACTGCCCATTTTCTGGCTGGCGCAACCGCTTAATCCTAAAACCACAATTAACCCCAGTAACAGGCTACTTGAGCTGCGAAACGAAGCAAACAACGCTGGCATAGTGAAATTCTTTCTCATCATTCAATACGCATTACACTAATCGCAACCGCATAGTTTTGCTACTGTAATTTTATCAACACGTCTCCGGTACCGGTCTGACCAGTTGCAAGGGTCGTTAAAAAGCTTCAGGTGGCATTCAGGTGTCTTGCTAATAATCGACAGAGTAATTGGATGGAGAACCTTATGCGTAAAATGGTATTAGCTGTGGTGCTGGCCACTGCCAGTGCTGCGACATCGGCGGCTACTGTGTTAACCGAACAAAATATTGCTAAACTAGAAGCCGTGTTGCCGGAGCTGTTAGCCATTGAGCAGGATAACCCGCAGGGGCTGACTAAACTGCGGCTGAAAAAGCATTGCGACTGGCAGCAACATGCCAGTGATTTACGCCAGCAGGAGCAGGGCAAGGGGTATGTGGCTGAGGTTGATCAGGTTCTGGCAAAACATCAATTAACAGCGCCGCTGTTTTTAGAGTTAACCGCGAAAGGCAGTTGGCCACTATTACAATCGTTACAACCGGTACAACAACTGACCCGCCAGAGCTTACCCTTTTTACCTGAGCCACAGCGGCGCATCGCGGAGCAGAAAATTCAGCAAACTGAGCAGATGCAACAGGCGATAGAACCCTGTTTAACGGCTGCCGATAAGACAGCGCTACAGCAACATCAGCAGCGGCTGTTAAAGTTAGCCACCAGTCTACCGGGGGCCGCGTTTTAACGCCCACCAGGTAAATACGCTGGCACTGCCAAACATCAGTAAACTGTAAACGCTTGGTGCAATCGACATCGCTGAGCTTTGCAAAATACCAGTAGTAATTAGTAGTGCCAGGGTGCCATTTTGTAAGCCTACCTCCAGACAGATGGTCCGTGCTTGTTGCTCGTTATGCAGCAACCAGCGCCCCAGACCATAACCCAGAGCCATCGACAGCAGATTCAGTGCCAGCGCCGCCGGGCCGCTTAGCAGCAGATACTGCCAGAGCGTATCGCCTAAATCATAGGCAATACTGACAATCAGCAGCAGTAATACCAGTACCGAAAAACGGCTGATTTGTGGCTGGGCGCGCTCGGCAAAATGCGGAAACTTCGCTTTGACTAACATGCCGATTATCACCGGGAGCACGCCAACGACCAGTAAGGTTAACCAGGTTTTGAGTAGTGGTAGCTGCAATAAACTCTCGGCGCCTAAAAATTGTTGCATCGCCCAGGCTGCTAAAAATGGCAGGGTAAAGGGAGTAACGAAACCCACCAGCGCCGTCAGGGATACTGATAAGCCAACATCGGCTTTCGATAAATAACTATATAAGTTCGACGTCGTGCCACCCGGACAGAGTGCCAGAATAAATAAACCAACTGCCAGTTCGCCCTGAAGTTGAAACACCGCAATCACGCCAAGTGCCAGCAGCGGCAGTAGCATCAGTTGTGCCATCGCCCCGACGAAAAACGCTTTCGGCTTGGTTGCGACTTGGTGAAAATTCTGTGGTCGCAGGCTCATGCCGACACCGGTCATAATAAAGATCAGCGCTAGCGGTAAACCAATCTGAGTCAGAGTTTCGAACATAGGTGTTTAATTTTAAAAGCAGAATGGCTTTTAAACTAACCTGTTGTTCCCTTTAGCGCAACCTCAACTTATCCACAGGTGTCCGGTACCGGTCTGAGGTCAGAGGCTGATAGATCCC